>JAFGID010000176.1 GCA_016929735.1 Ignavibacteriales bacterium
GTAAATAATTATTCAAATTTAATATATTTTCTACACAAATGATTTGAAAATATTTAATTTAAAATAAAAAAATGCAGCTATAACTAATATTAATAGCTGCACTTTAATCCCAATATTTGATATTAATCAAATAATTTTACTTAACGCATGGTCAATATCAGCAATTATATCATCTACATTTTCAATCCCAACAGAAAGACGCACAAGCCCGTCAGTTATACCCGCTTCTTTGCGAGCATCTTTACCCATTGAAAGATGTGTCATACTTGCAGGATGTTGAATTAGAGTTTCAACTCCACCAAGACTAACTGCTAACTGACACAATTCAACATGGTTCATCATTGTTTCGCCAGCATTGAATCCACCTTTCAATTCAAACGAAATCATTGCCCCATGGCCCTTATGTTGTTTTAGTCCGATTTCGTATTCGGGATGAGATTTTAAACTAGGATACCTTACCCATTCAACTTTAGTATGGTTTTCGAGATACTCAGCAATCTGCATAGAGTTTTTACATTGTTTTTCTATTCTTATACTTAAAGTTTTAAGTCCTCTATGAACAAGAAACGCATTGAAGGGATCAATTACACCCCCAAGCTGATTCAAAGTCTTTCGGAACAGAGTGTAAGTTTCTTTATCCTTTACAACAATTATTCCTGCCACTACGTCAGCATGTCCGTTTAAGAATTTTGTCATACTATGCACAACTATATCAACACCAAGAGTTAAAGGTTGTTGGAGTGCGGGGCTCATAAAAGTATTATCAACAACTAATTTGGCATTAATTGATTTTGCTATTTTCGCAGTTTCACCAAGGTCAGCAATTTCCAAAGTAGGATTGCCAGGCGTTTCGATATAGATAACCCTTGTGTTTGGCCGGACTGCATTTTTAATATCTTCGATTTTTGAAGTGGTAACAAAAGTGGTTTCAATGTTAAATTTGCTTAAAACATTTTTAATTAGCGTATTTGTCGGACCATAAACTGCCTTTGAACAAATTAAATGCTCACCATGATTAAGAAGGGATACCAGGCAAGTATGAATAGCAGCCATACCGCTACCACATCCGAGTGCCTTATAGCCACCTTCCAGTTCGGCAACAGCATCTTCCATCGCTTCTATGGTAGGATTGCCCATTCTTGTATAAATGTAACCTTCTTCTTCTCCTTTAAATAGAGAAGCTCCGTGAGAAGTTGATTTGAATTTAAATGTTGATGTTTGATAAATTGGAGGGACAACCGGCCCAAATTCATATTCTTTAATTCCTGCGTGTACACATTTTGTTTCGAAATTTTGATTTTTATTTTTCATAATAATTTATATTTTGTGAATAAAATTTAATTTTAATTATTCTCCATTCTCTACATTAATATCTTCGGGGATTACTTTTGCAACATCTGCTATTGAATCATTTTCTTTTAGACGAATTATTCTGACACCGAGAGTGTTTCTTCCTGTAACGCGAATATCTCTTATGCTCTGCTTTATTGCCATTCCTTTTGTAGTAACTACAACCAATTCATCTTTGTCCTGGACTTCCATTAAAGCAATCAAGTTGCCATTCTTTGTATCTGTCTTAATAGTAATAACTCCTTTTCCACCGCGTCTTGTCAATCTGTAATCGCTTATTTCACTTCGCTTGCCGTATCCTTTGTCAGTAACGGATAACAATGTCGCACTTCTTCTAACAACAACTCCACCAACCACTCTGTCTCCCTTGCTTAGGGAAATTCCACGAACGCCTGTTGAAGTTCTACCCATATTGCGAACATCTTTTTCTTTAAATCGAATAGCCATACCGTTTTTTGTTCCTAGTATAATATCGTTACTGCCATCGGTCATTCCGACTTCAATTAATTTGTCGCCTTTCACGATATTAATTGCATTAATACCCCCTCTTCTCACATTACCATAAGCAGAAAGAACAGTTTTCTTCACGGTGCCTTTTTCTGTAATCATAAAGAGGTGCTTATCGTCTGTGAATTCTTTTATGGCAACGAAGGCTGTAATCTTTTCATTTTTATCTTTTTCGATAAGATTTTGCAAAGCACGTCCTCTTGTAGCACGTCCACCTTCAGGTAGTTCATAAACTTTAAGCCAATATCCTCTACCCTGATCTGTGAATACCATTATATAATGATGAGTTGAAGCAATAAACATATGTTCAATGAAATCATCTTCTTTTGTAGTAGCACCAGTAACGCCTCTACCACCTCTTGCTTGCTTACGATAGCCGCTGACAGGGAATCTCTTGATAAAGCCATTATGTGAAATAGTAACGACTACATCTTCTTCAGCAATAGTATCTTCAAGTGAAAAATCTTTAAAATCCTTAATTAGTTCAGTTAAACGAGGACTGCCGTATTTTTCTTTAATTTCTAATAACTCGGTTTTAATTATTTGATAGCGCTTTTTCTCGTTTTCAAGTATACCGCGTAATTTTTCAATCAACTTAATTATTTCTTTATATTCAAGTTCAATTTTCTTTCTCTCGAGACCTGTCAATCTTTGCAGGCGCATATCCAAAATTGCTTTTGCCTGAACCTCAGATAATTTAAATCGCTTCATTAATCTTGTCTTTGCGGTATCTACATCCTTTGAACTTTTAATCGTTTCAATAACTTCATCAATATTATCGAGAGCTATTATGTATCCTTCTAGTATGTGTGCCCTTTTTTCTGCAGCATCAAGTTCGAATTTTGTCCTGCGAACCAACACTTCCATCCTATGCTTTATAAAGTGTTCCATAATTTCTTTAAGATTTAAAACTTTTGGAACACCATCAACCAAAGCAAGCATAATAACACCAAATGTTTCTTGCATCCTTGTATGCTTGAAAAGTTGATTTAATATAACTTCAGCTTGAGCATCTCTTTTCAATTCAACGACTACTCTCATTCCATCGCGGTCAGATTCGTCACGAATATTTGAAATACCTTCAAGTTTACCCTCACGAACAAGCTCGGCAATTTTTTCAATTAAGACTGCCTTATTGACCTGATAAGGAAGTTCGGTAATTACAATATTTTCTCTTCCGCTTTTTAAAGTTTCTATATTTGCTTTTGCACGAATTACAATTCTACCTCTTCCTGTGATGTATGCGGATTTTACTCCGTCATATCCAAAAATAAGTCCACCAGTTGGGAAATCCGGAGCAATTACATATTTCAGCAATCCTTCGACTGGAATATCGGGTTTATCAATTATTGCAATCACACCATCAATTATCTCATTCAAATTATGAGGTGGGATATTTGTTGCCATACCGACAGCAATGCCACTTGAACCATTAACAAGAAGATTGGGGAAATACGATGGCAGAACCGTTGGTTCTTGTAGAGATTCATCAAAGTTCGGAACAAAGTCCACTGTGTTCTTGTCAAGATCTCTAAGCATTTCTTGCGAAATCTTTGTAAGACGTGCTTCAGTGTATCGCATTGCCGCTGGAGAATCGCCATCAACTGAACCAAAATTTCCTTGCCCGTCAACAAGTTGAACTCGCATTGAAAAATCTTGTGCCATTCTAACCATAGAATCGTAAACGGCAGTATCGCCATGAGGATGGTATTTACCGAGCACTTCTCCAACAATTCTTGCGGATTTCTTATATGGTCTATTGAAAGGCAAACCGAGTTCATGCATTCCAAAAAGAACGCGACGGTGAACGGGTTTAAGTCCATCACGGACATCTGGCAATGCTCGGGCAACAATTACAGACATTGCATAATCAATATAAGAAGATTTCATTTCTTCCTCGAGTGAAACAGGTATTACTTTTTCAAAAAGTGTTGTCATAATATTTCTATGTAATTATATTTTTTTAAAGATTACTTACTATATATCAAGATTAGCATATTTTGCATGCTTCTCAATAAATTCTCTTCTTGGTTCAACAACATCACCCATCAGCGTTTCGAATACTTTGTCAGCAGCAGCGGCGCTTTCAAGATTGACCTGTAGAATTGTGCGCGTTTCGGGATTCATTGTTGTATTCCATAATTGTTCGGGATTCATTTCTCCAAGCCCTTTGAATCTGGAGATCAGAATTTTCTTATCCATTATTTCTGGATTTTCTTCTATCATATCCTCTTCAGAAGTAACTAGTGTTGTATCTTCTTCCTTTTTGCCTTTTCCTCGCATTCTTTTCAAAACTTCCTCACGTTCTTTTTCATCGTAAGCATAAATTTCTTCTTTCCCTTTTTTTATTTTATACAAAGGGGGTTGCGCAATATAAACCTTTCCCGAGGTAATCAATTCCTTCAGGTATCTATAGAAAAATGTCAATAAGAGTGTCCGGATGTGGCTACCATCAACATCGGCATCGGTCATAATTATTATTTTTCCGTATCTTGTATTTTCAATATTAAAGTCTTCGCCAATCCCAGCACCTAATGCGGCGATGATTGTTTTGATTTCATTATTTTCAAGTATTTTGTTGAGCTTTGCTTTTTCTACATTAAGAATTTTTCCTCTAAGCGGAAGAATAGCCTGAAATCTTCTATCTCGCCCCTGCTTAGCAGAGCCACCTGCAGAGTCACCTTCAACTATGTAAATTTCACAATGCTGAGGGTCGTTAATTGAACAATCAGCTAACTTGCCGGGCAAATCCATTGAGTCAAGAGCATTTTTTCGTCTGATTAAATCACGAGCCTTTCTAGCGGCAGCTCTTGCTTCTGCGGCACGCAAGCATTTCTCGATTATTTTTTTACCAAATGCAGGATTCTCTTCTAAGAATTCAGATAACTTCTCACCAACAATTGTCTCTACCACACCTTTGACTTCACTATTACCAAGCTTAGTTTTAGTTTGACCTTCAAATTGTGGATCCATCACTTTTACTGATATAACTCCAGTCAAGCCCTCACGAAAATCATCGCCAGTTAAGACTAAACCGTTTTCTTTTAGCAATTTGTTCTTGTATGCATAGTTGTTTAAAGTTCTTGTTAAAGCGGTTTTGAATCCGACTAAATGAGTACCACCTTCCGATGTATTAATATTATTAACATAACTATGAATATTTTCATTATATCCATCATTGTATTCAAATGCAATTTCAACAGGCGTGTTCTCCCTTTCGCCTTGAATGTAAATTGGTTTATGCAACGCCTGCCTTGTTTCGTCAAGATATTGGACAAATTCATTTAGTCCACCCTTAAAATGAAAAGTTTCTTCTTCCTTCTCAATCACATCTGTTACTTTTATCGTAATATCTTTGTTAAGATAAGCTAACTCTCTCATTCTTTCGCAGACAATATCAAATTTGAATTTTGTTACTCGGAAGATCGTTTTGTCGGGCATGAAAGTCACAACAGTTCCCGTTTTGTTTTTATCTACTTTGCCTATTTCCTTAACATCTGATTGCGAAATTCCGCATTTGTATTCTTGAAAATAAGTCTTGCCGCCACGATAGACTTTTACCTTTAACCATTCAGACAGAGCATTAACGACCGAAACGCCGACACCATGCAAACCACCCGAAACTTTATAAGAATTTTTATCAAACTTTCCACCGGCATGCAAAACGGTCATTACAACCTCGAGAGCCGATTTTTTTTCTTCGGGATGCATATCAACAGGTATGCCTCTACCTTTGTCTTCCACTGTTACGCTGCCATCTTTATTAAGCGTAATACCGATAAAATCATTGTATCCGGCGAGTGCTTCATCAATTGAGTTGTCAACCACTTCGTTGATCAAGTGGTGCAATCCTCTTGAACTCACATCACCAATGTACATTGCAGGTCTTTTTCGAACTGCTTCCAATCCTTTCAAAACGTTAATATTCTTAGCTGTATAATTTTTTTGAGCTGCTTCTTTTGTCAATTTATATTCTCCGATATTATTTTGTTATGAAACAAATTTTATTGATTTAATAATTATTTTATTAAAATGTTCGTTAACTTTTTCAATAATCATTTTTTGTTTGAGGTGCAATTCACTACGCCAAACCGAATTTTCAACCCGCAAGAAAAGATTATTCTTTTCTATTTTAATCGGCTTTGCAATTTTTTTTAAATCAGGAAAAAGGATGCCAAAAGCTTCCAAAATTTCATTTTCCTTTAAGATTTCTCTAAATTTTTTAAACTCCTTTTCCTTTTGAAAAACCTCTGCAATGCTTTTATATTTAGGCATACGAAACGTTACCCTGTGCAACTTTTATTATTTTATCATTTGCAGATTTATTCAAATGAGTAAAATTGGCAAAATCAGTTAGTGTAATAAATGCTTGCCCAATATCGTTTAAGTATTCACTAATTTTTTTTGCTCTAAATGAATCCAATTCACCGAACACATCATCCATCAAAAATATCGGTGTCTTGCCAAGCACATCTTTCAGAAAAAAAAACTGTCCGAATTTCAAAGCAATCTGATAAGTTTTGTTTTGTCCTTGCGAACCGAATGATTTTAATTCATAATCATTTACATAAAAGAGAAAATCATCTCTGTGAGGTCCGACAAGGTTTGTTGCTCTCCTCAATTCCTGTTCACGCAATTTCTGAAGTTCCTCTATAAAAACGGATTCAACTTTATCCTCGTCTTCGCAATTATTGAATGAATATTTTATAATCGGTTTTTCGGCATCGTTCATTATTTTTCTGTAGCAAATGGTAATATATTCATTGAAAAGTTTTACAAACTTTAATCTATGCTTAACAATCTCTGCCCCACGACTTACCAAAGTTTCTGTCCAAACGTCAAGCTGCTTGAATAAATCAGAGTTATTAGTCTCCTTGATTTGATTAAGCAAAGAAGAACGTTGACGAAGAGTCTTTTGATATTCAAGCAAAAGATTCAGGTAAGTTTCGCTTGCCTGTGAAATTATTGAATCAATAAATTTTCTTCTGTCTGCCGGGGCGCCCAATGTAATTTTATAATCAGATTGGGTTATAATAACTATTGGAAATTGTCCAATGATTGAAGCGGCAGAGTAAACGTTTTTGTTGTTAAGGCTAATTTCTTTTTTATTACTTAATGCATTATAAGTCAATTTGATTTTGTTTTCGGTCAAGTCTCTAATCTCTGCATCGATATCAAAAAAATTTTCACTGAATGATACAGCTTCATAGTCAGACGAAGCAATGTAGCTTTTAGTCGTGCTGATATAATATACAGCCTCGAGAATGGAAGTTTTTCCTTGACCATTTCCACCTAAGATATAATTCAAATTGTCAGAGAACTCAATAGAACTATTTTTATGCAATCGAAAATTTTTCAGTTTAAGAAATTTCAGATTCATTTCAATTATTCAGTCGTACAGGCATCAAAAGCATCAGAATGTCAACATTTTCTTTTGCCTTTACGGGTTGAATAATAACTGCTTTTGATGGCGAACTAAATTTAAATGTAATTTCTTCTTGGTCTGTTATATGATTAATTATATCGTTTACATATCCTGTATTGAAACCGATGCTCAATGGCTCACCTTTGTAAGAACAATGAATATTTTCTACCGCTGACGAACCAAGCTCCAAATCTTCTGCACTTATCTCAACGTTTTCAGATTCAATCGAAAATTTTACACGCCTTGTTCCAGTGGTTGAAAACAGTATCATCCTTTTTATTACTTGCAGAAGTTCTTTCGTGTTTACTTTCATCTCAAATTCATTCTCAATCGGAATAACTGTGTTATAGTCGGGATATTTCTTTCCGATAAGACGGGTTATCAATTCCATTTCATCCAATTTAAATTCGACATGTGTCTTGGAAAGGAAAATCTTCACATCGCGTTCATCAAGAATTTTCAAAATAATGCTGATTGCCCTTTCAGGAATGATATACTGTTCAACAAAATCTGTCTCGTAACCCTTGTTGTGATATTTTGATAATCTGTGTCCGTCTGTAGCAACAAATCGAATTCCATCTTTTGCAATATCAAACAATACGCCCATCATTGCTGCACGTATCTCTTCTTTGCTGATTGCAAAAACAGTTTTTTCAAGAGCTTCTTTTAGGTCAGTGCCATTCATAACAATTTCATGAATATCTTCTTCGCTTGTATCGGGTGCAGGAAAAGTTGGAATTTCAGGAAAGTCTTCACCATTTATATAGCTGATATTATATTTACCTTTCTCAGTTTTTAGAGTCAATTTACCATTGTCGTTAATCGTAAAATTAACAGTATCATCGGGGAGATTACGCACTATTTCGTAAATTAATTTTGCGGGAACAACAATCTGTTTATTCCCTTCGCAAATGACGTTGATTGAAGATTTCAGAGCCATCTCCAAATCACTTGCATAAACAGTTAAAACTCCGTCAGAAATGTCAAAAAGGAAGTTTTCTAGAATGTTTACAGGTGTTCGAGGAGGAATACCAGGTATAAGTTTTGTTAGAAGTTTTTCTAACTCCTTGCTATTAACTTTAAATTCCATTTTTTCTCCAATTTAACATCAAAATATAGCAAAAAATATACTTTTTACCAATTTTTTAATTATTAATATTATAAAATAAGACGGTTTTTGAAGTGTTATTTGTAAAATATCATTTATTATTGATGAAAATGACTCTACTTTATCTACAAGCGATTTTTGGTAAAGGGTAATCGGTTTTATTTGATTATATACTTGCTTAATATTACTAATATAATGATTTTTAATAAAATTGGAAAAAGTACGAAAAATGCTACAAAATAATTTAAAAGGGTAATTTATCCTTAGTTAAATATTAAAATTAGTATAATTAATTGATACAAAGTTCAAGTAAATTAACGCTCCCTTCTTTTATATTGAAGACCGGAACCGCGAGAGCATTTCTTACTTGAATGAATAAAAATTCCTTGTCAACATAAGCAGTATTAAAATGAAAGTTTCTTTCCAAAGGATAAAATGGATTGATTGTAACTGCAGTTAATTCTGGTTTGTAACAATATGTAATTTTAAGATTATGAGCTGTTGCTGTTTTTATAAATGCCGCCGCTTCTGAAGGTTCTCCTGACAACATCATTGTAATCGGGGAGTCGAGTATTAATTCCAAGGACGATTTATTTTTAATAGCTACCAAAAATTTTTTCAATCCTTTTAACGAGACCATACCAGGAACGAAAAATGCCCTAGTATTATTATCACACTTTTGTGCCACTAAATTAGCATCATCTTCGTCAAGAAGGGATACAAGGTCTATCTCTCGAATTTGTTCGCTAATAATCTGAATTCGGTTTTGGTCTAAACCATTAAATTTAGTTTTTTCTTGTTGAAAGATTAATCCAATCTCTTTCATTTCCTTAGCCAAGAAATCAATATCGGTGTTTCTTGAAGCACCAGTAGTAAAAATTATTTTATCTACACGCGCTAAAGGTGCAATTCGGTTTAAAGATCCATCAATAAAAATAATATCGAGATCATATTTTTTTAATTTCTTAATAACGCGAGCTAGTTCAAACTTCTTATTAGGTCCGGCGATGACCATCAATCCCGGCTCAATTATTTTAACAATACATACTTTGCCAAGTGGAGTAACGATGTTAGTTGTTTCTAAAAGTTTGTAATCTGCAGTTGTAACTTTCAAGCAATCTTCTGATGTTGCAGCAATGGTGTTCTTTTCGAGCAGGAGTCTTGGTTTTGGAAGCATTGTGATTGTATCAATTTCTTCACCGTCATACCCGATTCCAGTTACTCCGATTGAATATCTCTTACTAAAAGCATCCTGTATAAGAAAAGATAGTGTGGTGGTTTTGCCTGTGTTTTTTGCAGTTCCTACAATCCCAATTATGCGTAATGAATCATTTGCTAATAAATTATTCTTTATCACTTAATTGTTCCTTTACCAAATTTCCCGGGGTAAGCACCATCGTCTTTATTCCCGAGACAACCTGAATAAATTGCTTGTGGCAAATTCTCAGCTTTATTTACTTCCCTAAGCACTTCTGTAATTTTTGTAATTATTTCTTCTGTAAAAAGTTCAGCTTGTTGTGTCGGAGCAAAATCAGCATTACCCAGAAAACGAAACGCATCGGTAACCGCTCGTATAGTGTCAATCCTTGATGTTATACAAATTGGACCACGAGAGTATGCTTCATCAGTTGAAGCTACTGTAATTGCGTCCACTGCAAGTGATGCTGCTAATGCAGCATGATAAGAATTTGCATTTGCAGCTTGAACTCGTTCTTCAGTTTGCGTCATAAAGGCAATTGGTTCGCCTGGCCAGATAGGCGAATCAACTATTTGTCTTAATGCATTTATCTTAGCAACATTATAATCAATATAATTATTTTTCATCTGTCCATTAATAACAATATGAGGCCCATAACAAAATAATGGCTTTAATATTGGTTGAGCACTAAGTTTTATTCCGAGCATTACATTAATGAGAAGGCCCGCTAATGTCTTCCAAGCAGGAACACCGCTTAACTCGTCATTACCGGGAATATCGAACGGCATTTTATGTTCGCCTGCAAGTTTTATCGCATAGATACCATCAACTGCTAATCTTTCTGGATCTGTTCCTGCACCAAGAGAACCATAGACTAAATTTATTTTTACCATATCAGCACCGGCTTCACCCGCCAGCATTACAGTTTCAGGGGTGTTCAAACCCCTATGAGCCCGAACTGTAAGGAGAGTACTTGGATCAAGAGATTTTCTAAGCAAATTAATATTACTAAAAGAAGTAATTGTCCCATCATTTTCATGAGTCAGATATCCATCGAGCAAGCCCTCGTACCGAGCTTCCCAGGATGGGTTAATAACAAGGAAACCATCAATTCCCCAGCGTTCGCATATTTTTCCATGTATGATGTCAAGTAAAGGGCAACCACTCCCTAAAAATTTGAACAATAATGGATGTTTATCGTGATGTTGAATTTTTTGCGGTGCAACCGGGTGATTTTGTGTAAGAAACAAATTGAGTTGTTCTAGTTCTTCATCGGTGACTTTTCTTACACCTTTAATATATTGTCTTTTTTGATTGCTGTCTACGATAGAAGGGTCGGAAATAGCATTATATTTTTTATATATTTTTTCTTTCTCCTGTTCATTTTTAGAATGAATAATTTCTTTACGTAATTCAGCTCTTTGGATACCATCTGAGGTTTTACCCTTTGCCCAACTAATTACTTTATCAGAAATATCACTAAGTAGCGATTCAATTTCTTTATTATGAAATTTATATGAATATTTGTCCGTAAAATTTTTCTTTTCTCTTTTTAATCCTACCGTTGTTGATTCAATTGCTTTTCCTTCGACATAAGCGATAATCTCATCCATTGTCGAGTTAGCACCAAAACCTTTGTCGAAGCCAAGTTCAGCGGCAAGTTCAGGAGTAATTGGTTTTCCCCCAATCACAATTCGTGATGTTTCGCGAACACCGGCAGCATCAAGGTAATCATTAAAGCGGGCAAGCAATTCAGCTACTCCATAACCCAAAGTCCTGCTAACGAAAATAAAATCGTATTTTCCGAAAGCCGCATGCTTAACAATTTCTTCCATCGGAAGATCAGGTGAAAGCAATTCTGTTTTATGTCCATGTTTATCAAGTTCATTTCGGATTATTTTGATACCGACATCATGCACAGGGTCAAGTGGGACGCATAAAATTCTTTTTTTCATTGTCCCTGCTCCTTGTCTTTGTTTTTACTTTCAAGCCAGTTATAATGATTGCTCGGTCTGTATACATATTTTCTTAAACGAACACGCATCCCATAGCCATCATATTCTTCATACATTATATCAATATCACCGAGATTCATTTCCCTTCCCAATTGAAGAGCTAACTGCTTCCCCTCATTTGCATCTTTGCAAACAAGATATGTCTCGATATCTAATGCATCCATTACTTTTTCAAGTGCAGTTGTCATTTTTATACCCTCTTTAAGTATTAGTAATAAATGATTGCAATAAGTCTCTACAAACCCATTAGATTGTCATACAAAATTATTTCTATTTAGATTAAAAATAAGATATTTTCCCTTCGCTCAATATGACAGTAGCCAAGGTCTTAAACAAATATTGCAATTTAATTTTTTACATTTCTGCTTTTAATCTTGTAATATTTTTAGCAAATTTATCGCAATTAAAAAAAATAGGGCAGAATAAACTGCCCCCTTAAAAGTATTAAAAATATTTTAATCAAAAATTCCAGCGTGTTTGCATACGATTTCGATTAGCATAACAAGACCGCGCGCAGCCATTTTAGCTCGTTCCTCTATTAATTGACCTTTCTCATCTGTAGTTCCAAGTCCAGGTGAAATAAATATGTTTGCATCATAAGCTATAGTGGGAATGATCCCCATCTGCGATGTTCCGTCTTGGAATAGATTAGTTCCTGAGTACATATCTTCGATTGAAAAGATAGGGATCCCAAGTTCTCCGTTTTTCCAACTATCTTCGTAATTTACTTCAACTGCTCCGCAATTATAACTTTTTGCAAAAACGAAATATTTACGGATTCTTTCGTCAATGCGAGAGAACTCGTCAACAACGATATCATATAATCTGTCAATAGGTTTAGTTAAAACCTGAGGATTATCGCGAAGTACTTTCAAAGCTGCAAGCTGACCTGTCAGACCTTCTTTCCCAGGGTCTTGAGTTACATAAGCAGCTTTTCCGTATGACGAAGTGGTACCGAAGCGGTTTCCGTGCATACCAAGTGCTCGTCTGATTGGTACAAGCGATTCTTCTTTACCAATAACCAGACCGCTTGTTGCTGAACCGGTAGCTTTATCCATACTGAAAATCATTACATCCGCACCAACTTTTTTGATGTTTGTGCCAATAACCGGCATTCCCCAAGCATTATCAATGATGTAAGGTACATTGAAGCTATTAGCTAATTTAGCGATTCCTTTTAACAAAGCGGGAGTTCCATCTTTATCCTTCTCACCATAACCATAACCGAGGGTATCGTAACCGAGAGATGTAAAACCTGTTAACATTGTTTCATGTCTTTTTGCTACTTTTTCTATTGATTCTAAAGATTTATTTGCATTAACATTTTTCAATAAAGGTGTAGGGTGATATTTAATTCCATGTACGGGATATTCTGCTCCTTCGAGTGGCACAAAAACGGTATCAAGATTATTCTGTCGCTTGCCATAAAAACCAAGTTCGCCTGCAGTGCTTCCTCTGTCGGCTAAAATATCTTTATATCTCGGTGGGAAAGGACGACCGTATCCACCCTGATGATGCAAATGTCTTTCGAGAGGCGCGATGTATCTTGCACGGTAGTTGTCACCCCTTCCCATCATCGGAGGAGTACATAATGTATCGAAAGAAACCCACAAACCAGCTTCGCAAGTGTTGACTGGGCAAGCATCGTAATCATCACCGTAAACATCCTTTATTACTTCACGTATCTGGTCAACATAAACAGCAAGAGGAACTACTTTTCGTGATTCTACCGCCATAACTTTTTCTATATCTTCGCGTAAAGGTGAAGGACATCCTGAAATTGCTCCGGTCAATCCGAAAGCACCCTTTAATTCAGCAGGAATATTTAAAGTCTCAGCTGCTTTCTTTGCTTCTTCATAAATTTTTGGAATTGCCTTTTGCAGCCTTGTGTACATTTGAAATTTAAATTTTGGTTTTGACATATTTTTCTCCGTAGTTTATTAAATTATTAAATATATTTTTTTAAGCCTTTTTGAAACCTTTAATGATAATTTCGTCACCTAGTTGAATGTTCAATTCCTTGCCGGAAATTCGTTTTTCCATTTTGACGATTGTATTCTGGTGATTTGGCATATGAGTATCATCGTATCCTGCAATAATGCCAATAATTTCATTTTTCCA
>JAFGID010000177.1 GCA_016929735.1 Ignavibacteriales bacterium
AATTATGAACTACTTTGGTAGTCATTGATTTGTTTTTTTCTCGACATCTAACAAGTCCTTCAATATGGCTTATTCTTTCAACATAGTGTGCTTTGACCAAGAATAAGAGTGTGTTTCTTAAAATTTTATAGTCATCAATTTTTCTTCCTGTTCTTTTTTCTAAATGAGGAAATACCCTTAGCCATTCAAGATTTCGAAAATCATCTTGATGTAAATAAAACATTCTAACATCCTTGAATCCCATATTTTTCAGAATTCTTTTCTGGACAACACCATACATTCCTGCTCGACAAGGACCGTGGTCGGCTATCATCATAAAGTCTTTAACATCATAATTACGATATAGGTTTATCATTTCACCAAGAATGACTTTAAAAGGAAAACAAACGAATTCAGGAGCATTTTTAACTCCTTCACTAACAATTTCAGTGTTTACTAGAGGGGGTTCAACAACTTCAATACCGGGAAGATCATGTAATAAACCTTTGAAAAAAATGTAGCTCCAACCCATTCGTGAAAATGAAACTCTAACATTTACCATTTACCACACCTACTATTCCATCGTGCAAATATCGCATCATCCTTTTCTCTTCCAGTTACTCTATTTTTATCTTCTTCCCTGACAAGGTATTTAACAGTACATCTATTAGCACAATCAGGACAGACAAATGACCCTGGAGCCAAATTCATTTCACTAACCTTTAAGCCATGAAAAGAAGATAACTGTCCATTTACATGTTCCTTTGCCAAAATAGCTGAACCAAATGCTCCCATCACGTAATGGTTTTCATGAATAATAACTTCATACCCTAATTCTTCTTCAAAAGCATTTTTTATTCCAGAATTTGCTGCAACTCCTCCTTGGAATACGAAGGGAGGATACAATTTTTTACCCTTGCAAACATTATTCAAGTAATTTCTAACAAGAGCTTTACACAATCCCTTGATAATTGCTTCTTTAGAATATCCTTCTTGTTGTTTACTAATCATATCAGATTCGGCAAAAACTGTGCATCTTCCTGCAATTGAGACTTCTTCCTCTGCCCGAAGAGCATAATCCCCAAATTCTTCAATTGGAACCTTGATTCGAACTGCTTGATGATCTAGAAAAGAACCAGTTCCGGCAGCACAAACACTATTCATGCTAAAATCTGTTACGATACCATTTTTCATCAATATAACTTTGCTGTCCTGTCCTCCAATTTCAAGAATAGTTCTTACATCAGGAGTATAAGCTGAAGCTCCAATTGCATGAGCAATTATTTCAGGTTTTGCTACATCTGCACCAATAAGAGCTTTTATTAAATATCTAGCAGAACCTGTTGTCCCAACGCCACAAATACTTTTTTCAATGTTATTAGGAAGGACTTCTTCCATGAATTTTAGATTTTCTTGGGTAGAAACAATGGGAGAACCATCATTTCTGGTCCAAGTAGCATACAATAATTCATTTTTCTGATTAATTATTGCACATTTCGTGGAAACACTTCCAACATCGATTCCTAAATATAACTTATCATTTATATCATCTGAAAGAATATTTTTGATAAATTCTGGTTCATTCATTTGTATTTCTTCCTCCTTATCATTTCAATAAAAGATTCTACTCTTGTGGTTATTTGAGATTCTCCAGTATGTTCATCTAATGTGAGATCAATAAAAGGTTTATCTTTCATGTCAAAATCCTGCATAACCAATTCTTGAATTAAAGAATCAGGACCACATGCAAAAGAAATCAAGAAAATACCTCCATCAATCTCTTCATTATGAATAACATAATCAGATAATTGCATCAATTCATCTTCATTATCCCAGAAATTGCAAAGATTATCATCAATTTCAACTCTTTTTGAGAAGATTTTCTTTGGAGCATTTTCAACAGTTACAACATTAACAAAATTAGATTTGAGAATATCCATTAGTCCATGATTAATAGTTGGTTCATAAGTATTGTATGGATGACCAAGAACCATTAATGAAAGTGGATAATCTTTATAATCTTTATTAAGTTTAGGTTGAAATCTTTTCTTAAACATATAATTTGGATATTTTTCAAAAGGATACATTTTGTAAAGTGCATCAGGAACAAGAATTCCATCTTGAATCAACTTGTGGAATTCTTCAAGTTTTTTATATCCATTCTCGTACGCAAGTTTTGATTCTTCTTTTGATTTATCTAATGTTTTTCCAAAATCTATTGCTGATTTCAACATTGAATGTTCCCTTGCATTAAAAATCCATTCAATAACGGGAATATTAGAAACTGCTGAGTGTTGAGTAACATCTGGAAGAATCAGGAATTTCGGACAATAATAATGATCAATATTATTACTAATAAGTCTTGGAACAAATATAAAATCTAGATCGGGGTGATTTGTCGATAAATAATTCACATGACCATAATGAATCTTGACTGGAATGCATAAATCGGTTGCAGATTGATTAGATCCGTTATTAAGAATTTCTTTGTTTGTTTCTGGACTCACAATAACCTCGCAACCAAGACTTGTAAGCATTCCTTCCCATAATGGAAAATATTTGTAAAAATATAGGGAACGTGGTATACCTACCTTCAGCTTTTTCGTCTTTTCTGTTTTTTTCTCATAGTCCGTCTTTTTAGTCTTTTTCTTATAATTCGTTTTTTCATACAAATTTCGAAATAGATTCTTGGGATCCGTTCGTTCTTTCACTTCATCGTATAATTTCTTGTTATATACCTTCCAGAACAAGTCTTCCTCGTAGAAATTATGAGTTATCAGAGTTTTCATTCCTCTGAGCTCATGAACTTTTTCTTCTAGCGCTTTATAAAAGTTAAATCCCTTTCTTTTTTGCTCGAATCCATAGATGGCAAAATCTATGAATAGCTCATCTTCGATGGGAGCGAGCATGTCTTGATTGAGCCATGGGTAGAACTTGAATCCATCTAGTTTGTTTTTTTGCATGCGATAAGGGACGATCCAAACTGGGAAGTAATCAAATAACTCCAAGTACCAATTGAAAAATTCTTCCGCGTGAGTGATGGGTATGAAGACATCAACAATCACGTCCGGTTCTCCCCCCTTCTTAGTTAAAAATGGCAATCGTTCGCTGGTTTTAAGAATATTTGTCGATCCAAGTATAAAGGGTCCTACTAACCATCGGACTATTTTATTCTCAAAAATCCCTCCAGCAACATTCCGTATCGACCAATGGCAATCTGCATCATACCTGAAAAAATAATCTATAGTGGAGAGGAAGTCTTGCTTTTTTTTCATTGCACTTTTGTAATAAATATCATAGAAATATTCACTTTTGTAAGGAGCTTCCTCCTCATCAACGAAACTGGCAACGCACAATACGTTCATATTCTTAGAGAAGATAAGCCCGTCCATCATTTCAATATCCTGCTTTCCGTAGTGTAGTTTGATAGCTTCCATGTATTCACTAAAAGTATCGTAACGGATGTAATCGATTCGGACGCATTTTTTTGCTGGAACGAGTCTGAACTTCAGGAGTGTGATGATTGCAATCGTGCCGAAACTCCCATGCAGCATTTCGAATACTTCATGGTTCTCTCTTTTCGTACATAATAATATGTCACCTGTTCCTGTCACAATCTCTATTTCTTCACAGGAATCGAAAAATCCCCCATACTTGAAAGACATAGATTCAACTGAACATCCTGCTACTGCCCCGCCTATTGTAATTCCCTTAAGCTCAGAGACACATTGCGGTACGAGCCCATACTTTAAGGTTTCTCTTGCAAGTTTAACAAAAGTAACCCCTGCTTCTGCAATACATGTCTTTGTTTCTGTGTTTATCTCAATAATGTCTGTAAGTGACCTCACATCTATCGGCTTGTCACTATATTTCGGGTTATCTGGTTGTGGAGCCATATGGGAAACGCTTGCCTTTTTTAGAGAGAAATATTCCCCCAGCTTAGCGTTATCGTACGCATTTCTAACCATTTCAGAGATCGCTTCTACTTTTTTTTTATGTATTACTAGTTTTTCTTCGCTCATATCAAACACAAGGTTGGGATTATTACACGAAACGATCCTTACCAGAATATAGTATGTAAAATCTTTACTTTATTTTAAAATAAAATATTAATCTTAATGGCTTTCAAAATTTTTCTTTAAACTTAAAAATTTCTATTAAACTCGTATACTAAAAAATATTTTTTAGCTTATTTTTATAAAATCATGTGATTTTAAAAAAATATTTGCAGAAAAATTTCAATTTGTTTATTATTTTACTTAGTTTTTTCAATTATTTTATTGTATTTTTAATTATTTCATCGTAGTTAAAAAACAAAAAAAACAAAAAAAATTAAAATTCATCCATATCTTCATCGTTAAAATCAGCTTCTTCAACTCGAGGAGCTAAGAAATAGCTCAATTCTCCTCCTTCCAATAAATTAAAGATCATTTTCAATGGATGGTCTGTTAACAGAGAAATCTCAAGTTTTTCTGTTATTGAAGATATTTTCAGAATTGCTTTTAAAAAGGTAAGACTATATGCTCCTGTGCTAGAATCAGTGATATTTGATTCTATAAGATCTTCTTCAGAAAGATCATATATCATCTCACCAATTTGACCTGAAGAACTAAAAGTCAATCCTTTTTTTTGTTCAGCTCTAATATTTAAAATTTCAGAATAGATTTCCGCATCTTTAATAGCTTCAACAAAAAATTCTGGGTCAATTACCCATGTAGAGTTATATTCAATTTGAAGTAATTTCTCCATTTGAATTTCTTCCATTTCTATATCTAAAAGTGCGAGACTGAAGGTTCTTGAGCGAGATGATCCTTCTCTTTTCATGATAATTTTAATTTTATTTTCATTTTCTTTAAATTCTATTTCGATTGAATCATTTGCGGAACTTCTTTTTAAAATTTTATCGAGATCGTCTAAATTCAATCCTATTTTTGTATCTTGTTTGCATTCATAGCTATCGAAATCATCTGATTTTAATGATAATTTTAATAAACATATTCTACTTGGGTCCATAGCTGTTATAACAAACTCTTTAGGAGTTACTCTAAACTCTGTTTCATCAATTATACTAGCAAGAGTTTCAACAATTCCTTTTAGAATTCGACTATTTTCTATTTTTAACTTAAAAGTCATTTTTGTGCGCCTTTATTCAATATTTCCTAAAATAATAATTGGAAATAAGATTTATTATATTAATAAATTTGATATTAGTGATTTAATAACCATCTATTATCAGTGATAATTTATTTATTAAGATTAAATAAAATAATTTTTGATAAATTATTGGATAATTTTCATGCTAATGTAAAAATATTAGAGTGTGTACTATATGGAAAATAAATATGCAAAACAAAGAATTATTGATGATATAAAAAACGAGGATTTACTAATTCAAATAACTGGATATATTGAAAAAATAAATGATAATAATAGTTTTATTTTAAATGATGACACCGGAAAAATTAAAGTGAATTTGAAAGAGATTAAATTAAATTTTAAAGAAAAAGACTTAGTAAATGTTATTGGAGAACTAAATATTGCTTCTTCGGGAGAAAAAACATTAGAAGCCAATATAATACAAGATATGAAGAAGCTGAATTTCAAATATTATAAAAAATTATATAAACTCAAGAAAGAAATTTTAGAATAATTGTGTAAAAAATGGTAGAATTCTGTCCTGAATGTTCATCTCTCTTGCGAAAAAGAATAATAGAAGGAAAATCTCTCTTAGCATGTAAATGTGGTTATCATAAAGAATCTGAAGATAATGAGGAAAAAGATTTAGAAAAAAAAATTGAGCAGAAAAAAAAAGCACTTGAAAACAATCTAATTATAGTGAGTGAAGAGGATAAATTATCTGTAAATCTAAAAGTTACTATGATATGCCCAAAATGTAAGTATAAAGAAGCTGAAACATGGCAAGAGCAGACTAGAAGTGCGGACGAACCAAGTACTCATTTCTTCAGATGTTTAAAATGTAAATTTACTTGGAGAGAATACTAATTTTATTATTAACATTATTAAAAATAATCTATATTTTAAAATCTAATCAAAAAAAAAGAACATATCTAATTTATATTTCAAAATTAGTTTAGAAAATAAGTATATTAAAAATAATTTTTTCTTTTATTTATCAAGTGCAATATTTTTATTTTTGAAATTGAATATGGAATAGATTTAATTGATTAAAATTGTAAATATTTAAATGAAAGAAAAATAAAAAAAAGATAATATATGTTGTATGGATTTATTCTCCTTTACTTTGTCTTCTATAATATATTACATAAGCAAGTAGGAGTGTAATAACTATATAAAGGAGCAATCCTATAGCAGCACCTATTTCACTTGGAGTTTCCCATGAAGTATATTCATTATCAGTTCCCGGTATTTTATTAATTTCAAAACGACTTACTGGCATTTTAAGACTATATACAACCATAGCACCATAGTAGTTAAGAATAAAATACATTGGTAGTTCATTATTATTTAGGAGTCCTGCCATACTTAAAATCATGGGAATCATTTGAAATACGATTGCAAAGAAAAGAATTCCAAAAACAATAGTCATTGAAGTAGTTTTCATAAAACTACTTATTAAAGTATAAAAGGACAAAATAGCAAATGAAAAGAATAGCCCCCAAGTATAGGAATAAAAATATGTTAAGGGTAAATTTTGATATTCAATAAAAGTAACTATTCCAATAAGAATATAAAATGAAAGTAAACAAATAGCCATATAAAAAAAGCGTGCGATTAATCTACCAATCAATAATCTTCCTTTGCTTATTTTGGGAAATAACAAATTTCCTGTTTGTTTATCAAAATCTTCGGCAATTATCGGACCACCAAGAGCAGAGACACTAAATCCCATAGACACCGCTAAAAAGCTACCTATATGTTCTTGCATATATTCAGCAGAATCTTCAGGAAGAGTTAATCCAAAACTTTCTAAACTTTTTACTATTAGAAAAGATAATATAAAAATTACGATATGAAATATAAGTAAAAATTCTAATTTTCTTAAATTTCTCCTAAGTTCAAAAGAAATAGTATGTTTCACTTGGGTAAGATTTCTTCTAAGACCTGCTTTTTTTCTATTGATTTCTAATGTATCAATAATGATCTCTTCTTGTTTTAAAATTGAAGCCATTTTTTAAACCTCTAATAATATTTCTTTTTCTTTTTGTTTATTGTCTATTTTATTATTATTACCATTATTAAAATCTGGATTAACTAAATCAATAAAGAGATTTTCAAGTAATCCTGCTTTAGGTACAGAAAATTCTATAATTTTATAATCGTATCTTAACAGTGTTTTTAATATAATCAACTGATTTTTAGGTACTCCATTAAAAAAAATCTGAAATATTTTTGTATCTTGATTATAGGTTATTTGATTTAATTCTTCTGGTACACCCGTAAAAGGAGATACTATTTCTTTAAGGTGATGCAAGGTATTGTTTATATTATTTTCTTCAATAGGATTAATTAATTCAAAATGAATTATACTTTTTTTTGCCTTTGACTCTAAATTATCTAAAGTATCATATGCAATTATCTTTCCTTTATTTATTATTGCGATTCTATCTGCAATTTCACTCACTTCATAAAGCAAGTGACTACTAAGAAATATAGTTTTCCCTATTTTTTTTAATTTTAAAATAAAATCGCGAATTTCTCTTCTTGCTTGAGGATCTAATCCTGTTGTTGGTTCATCTAAAAC
>JAFGID010000178.1 GCA_016929735.1 Ignavibacteriales bacterium
AAGACACCTCCTTTGTATAAATCAATCTTAACATTTTCGCTGAGATTATCATCCCAAGTTATTGTATATGAAGCATTTTTGTTAAGCACTTCGCCACCATTAGGATAAGTTACAATTATGGCATCTCGAATAGTGAAGTTAGCATTACTTTCGTCGTATAAAAGTCCATTAGTTGTGCTTGTAATCCGAATTCTGTAATCCGTGCCAGTTACCACCCCAGATGGTATTGTCCAGTCATAAGAACCATTACTTGTTGTCGAATTTACAATTTCCGAATCGAAGACACCTCCTTTATATAAATCAATCTTAACATTTTCACTGAGATTATCATTCCAAGTTATTTTATAGGAAGTATTTTTATTTAATATTTCACCACCATTAGGATAAGTAATAATTATTGCATCTCGAATGGAAAAGTCCGCATTGCTTTCATCATATAGCGTTCCATTCGTTGTGCTTGTTATTCTAATTCTATAATCTGTTCCGGTTGTTAATCCTATTGGTATGGTCCAATCATACGAACCGTTACTCGGTGTTGAATTAATAATAGTAGAGTTAAATACCCCTCCCTTATATAATTCTATTCTAACATTCTCGCTTAGGTTATCATCCCAAGTTATTGTGTATAAAACATTTTTATTTAATACTTCGCCACCATTAGGATAATTCACAGTTATTGCATCACGAATGGTAAAATCTCCATCACTCTCATCATATAGTAAATTGTCTATTGAACTTGATATTCTAATTCTATAATCTGTTCCAGTAGTTAATCCCGATGGTATAGTCCAAACATAAGAGCCGTTGCTTGGTGTAGAACTGATTATTTCCGAATCAAAAACACCTCCTTTGTATAAGTCTATTTTAACATTCTCACTTAGGTTATCATCCCAGGTTATTGTATAGGAGACATTTTTATTAAGTACTTCTCCACCGTTAGGATAGGTTACTGTTATAGCATCTTCCACCTCAAACTGCCATATTGGAGTTTGTGCTAAACCACCGAGAGTATCATATTCTATGTACCAAGAATAAGTGGTTCCCCAATCTAATTCACCAGTTGAGAATGGGCTGGTAGTATTTAACCCATTTGCAATCCCATTATCACAGTAAAGATAATTATTTGGGTAATTTGATATCCACTCCAAATCTATTGAAGCATTGCTGGTATATATTGTTCCATTTGTCGGTGAAATCAATTGAATATAACCGAGCCAAAACATCGGAGGATTGATATAACTTTCCCCACTTATTAAATTATAACTCTCATCATACACTTCCGAATCAAACCAATTAACACCAGAACTATCAACTGTATTTATAATTGGAACGGCGATCGTTCCAATAAATTGTTTGGTCGAAGTTACATAACCATTTGGAGTAATACCTGAAATTTGCAAGGATACCCAACTATTTGGGATATTTCTTGCGGTTGCCATTGGAGAATAATTTGCATTGTTATGCCAGATACCTCCGGCGACTACCGTTGGTGCATTTGTAATATCTACGGCAGTCTTTTTTACATACGCTCTAAAATCCGCATAGCCCATGATAAAATCCGCTCCGCTAGTTTTTTGAATATAGAAACTGACATAAAGACTATCAAGGGTTGGATTTAAACTTTGTTCAATTGTGCATTCGAATGTTTGTGCTTGCAGGAAAGTGGATAATAAAAATATTAGATAAAGAATGTAAATTTTTTTTCGTTGCATAGTATTACTCTATTAAATATAAATAAATAACTTAAAAGAACATTCTATAATTAGAATACTCGCTAATAGTAAATCTTTTAGGGTAGTAAATAATATTAAAAAGATATTACGTATTAACGGGAAAAATATAGTTTTATCAACAATCTATGGCGAAGTTAAAGTGCTATTATTCAATAAAAATTGACCGGGATTAATAAACTCTCCTTCATTAATTAAATTTGAGTTTTCATCATAAACTTCAGAAGTAAACCATTTAACACCAGAATAATCTTCGGGATTTAATATCGGCATAGATATAGTGCCAACTAACTGAAGAGAAGAATTTACATACCCATTGGGTAAAATTCCTGATATTTCTAAAGATACCCAACTATTAGGAATATTCCGACCCGCTGTCATCTGGGAGTAATTTTGATTATTAATCCAAATATCACTCTGAATAATTTGTGGTATATAAAAAATATTTACAGCAGTTCTTTCGACACTGACTCTAAAAAATGCATAACCCAAAATAAAATCGGGTCCGTTAATTTTTTGGATGTAGAAACTAATATACAAACTATCAAGAGTAGGATTCAATTTTTGCTCTAGTGTACATTTAAATGCTTGAGCATTTAATTCTACACTAAGAAAAATAAAAATAAAGCAAAAAAACATTTTAATAAATTTCATATAATTTAATTTTAATGATTAAAAATTTAATTTACAATTTGTAAAATATATAAAATATAAGTTATTATCATATTTGGTTAATAAAAATTTTAACAAAACCTCTATAACTAAATACGAATAAATTATTTATAAATTTATAATAACTCAAGTATAACCAAATCAACGACTTAAATATAACTTTTTCCGACAAACTTGCAAGCAAATAATCGTAGATGTGCAGAATTCGGGGCTATGTGTGCGAAATTTAGTGCTATGTGTGCAATAAAAATTTTCTTAAAAATTAATAATTTAGACTATTTGGGCATTTTCCGTAGTAAATTTGATTAGTTTGAAAAGAATAGAAGCAGTGCTCACTAGATATTTTCGTTTGCTTCCTCGATAAATTTTGTTGTATCAATCATAAGAACATTCGGTTTATCTCTGTCAATAATAATATTTAAAATTTTTCCAGGTGTGTAAAATGGATAATACATTGGATTGATTAATTCTTTATGAGTTACATTATATTTTTCTCTGCCCGGAATTGAAACCTCTAAATTTAACCTAATCATTGGAATATTATTAATTTCTGTTCCAGTTGGAACCGCATCCAATATTTTTGCAGTACCCCTTATGCCAAAATCAAGAAGATTTTGAATTTTCTTTATCTTCCTTTTATTCCAAATTGAAATAATTAATAATGGAGCGAAAGAAAAAAATATAAAACTCCCTCCCATAATAAACCAAAATGTATCTAGAGGATATCCATCGTCAGTCAATTCCCAAGGTTCTGCATTGAAACCAAGTATTATAAAAACTGTTCCTAATATTAAAAATGGAATAATAGTAAACAACCAAACTTTGTTTATTCGCCACATACTTACCTCATCCTAAATTATTTGTTATCTTTCATCTGGATTTATCAGATTATTAAAAAAAACCAACTGAAATTTAATTGATTCTCGCCAATAATTTAAATCATGTCCACCTGGCTGTGAAATAAAAGTTGCTTTAATTTTCAAGTTTCTACATTTTTCACGAAATTTATTATTTGCTTCATATAGATAATCCTCGGTTCCGCAATCAAAAATTATATGTTTGTTCTTTCCTGCAATACGTCCCAAATTATTAATCGGCGAATATTTATCAAATCTGGATTTATGTCTTTTGTAATCACCCAATAGTTCTGTAATTCTGGTATTTTTATTTGCTGAAAAATTCAAATCAAGAAGACCCCCCGTACTGCCGCAACTAAGAAAAAGATCAGGTCGCTTCAGAAATAAATTGAAAGAGCCAAATCCCCCCATGCTAAAACCTGTTATAAATATTTTTTCTTTATCAATCGAATATCGTTTTAATAAGATAGGGAATAAGATGTTAAAGAAATAACTTTCATATTGATAATCCTTATTGACAGGGCTATTTAAGTAATAAAGGTCATCAATGCCATCTGGGCAAATTATAATTAAATTGAATTCAGTTGCTAAAGATGGTAAATTAATAATTTCATTCCAGTATTTATAGTTGCCGCCTTTACCATGTAATAAATACACTGCCGGATAATTTTGCAAAGGATTATACTTTTGAGGTAAAAAAATCCAAATTGTGTCAGCTCGTGGGATAAATGGAGAAGTTAATACAATCTGCTGTTGAGCATTTAGTGATAAAAATAAAAAGAAAAAAATGTAAACAAGAATAAATTTATTTTTCAGCATATAAACTCTAATAATTTTTTATTAATTTTAAAGTATGATGAATCAAATCAAGTCCCCCATAATTACCATGACCAGGAATCACAATTTGAGCTTCTTTAAATTTTTTGAGGAGTTTGTCAAGGGTTTTTGGATATTCTTCCAGATCACCTTCGGTAATGTTCCCAAGATTTTTACTATCAAGAGATTTAATCATACAACCCGAAAAAAGAATTTTATTATCAGGAATATAAATTACGATATTATCCCGTGTATGTCCAGCACCAAGGTAATATAAGTTAAATGAAATTTTTGGAAATCTTAAAATCAA
>JAFGID010000179.1 GCA_016929735.1 Ignavibacteriales bacterium
GTTTTACCCGAAATGATTCGCGTCTCAGTTGGACTTGAACATATTGATGATATAATTGAGGACTTCGAAAAAGCGATTAATAATGGTTAATGAATCAATGGATAATTGTTAATAGGATTAATATGATAAAGCCAATTACAAAATTTGCAAAACTTTTTATTGACAAACCGCTGAATTTGGAGTGTGGTGAGAATTTGTCGAATATTACAGTTGCATATCAAACTTATGGTGAATTAAACTTAAATGGAACGAATGCAATTTTAATTTGTCATGCTTTAACCGGCAATTCACACGCTGCGGGAATTGTTATGAATGAAGAACTTGAAAATTCAAAAGGGAATGAATTTTTCGAAAAATATAACAGAATGTATTTAAACAAACCGGGATGGTGGGATGAACTAATTGGACCAAACAAAGCATTTGACACAAGTAAATATTTTGTAATTTGCTCAAACATTCTTGGCAGCTGCTATGGAACAACTGGACCAGCAAGTAAGAATGAAAAGAACGGTGCATCCTTTAGAATGGACTTCCCATCCGTAACCATTCGTGATATAGTAAAAGTTCAAAAAGCTCTTTGCGATTATTTGGAAGTAAATCGATTGGTAACTGTTACCGGTGGTTCACTCGGTGGTATGCAAGTAATGGAGTGGGGTTCTATGTATGGTGATATGCTCGACTCAATAATTCCGATTGCCACTTGTTATGCACATTCTCCTTGGGCGATTGGATTGAATGAATCGGCAAGACTTGCTATTATGAACGATACAGTTTGGAATAATGGGAATTATGAAAATCAACCTATCGAGGGATTAATCCTTGCACGAAGAATCGGAATGCAAAGTTATAGAAGTTATAAATCATTTTTACTAAAATATGGAAGGGATAAAAAGGACAATGATTGTTTTCAGGTACGAAGTTATTTAAGTTATCAAGGAGAGAAATTTGCAAATAGATTTGACGCAAATACATTTTTATATTTAAGCAAAGCTATGGATATGCACGATATCACAGAAGGTAAAGATAACATTAAGAATGTATTAGGTAATTTTAAAATGAAAACGCTTTGTATTGGAATATCATCTGATATTTTATATCCTGCAGAAGAGCAAAAGGAAATTGCAAAAATGATCTCAAATGCTAAATATGCCGAAATTAATTCCATTCATGGACATGATGCATTTTTAATTGAATTTGAACAGATGACCAAAATAATCGGTGAATTCTTGTAATAAAATATTAAAATGCTTCCCCTATCCCAAGATGAAATTGGAAAGGTTCGTGTAATGTTCTTTTATCAAAGAAACTTCTTCTATCTTGCGGGTCGTAAATTTTAAAACCAAAATCGAACCTTGCAATAATAAAATCAAGGTATAATCTAAAACCAAAACCAGCAGCTATTGCAATTCCATTAAGTTTTAATTCTGTTATGTTATTCCATGTATTGCCATAATCTAAAAATATTGCTGCCCCGAAATTGTCCCATATTCTATTTCGTGTTTCGACAGAACCCTCTAACAAGAAAAATCCGCCAGGAGTAATATTTCTTAATAGAACATTCGTAAAATCCTGACCTGAAAATGAAGCGAAATCAAGCGGAGGAACTAACTCGCGTGTTCTCCATCCCCTGACTGAGCTATTACCACCAGCATAAAATCTCTGTGAAAGCGGAATGTCGAATTTATTTCCATCGTAAGTAAATATATTTCCAATTCTAAATTTAAAACCAAAGCTCGATTCGTTTGAGTTGTATACTACAGGGAAAAATGTTGTTGATAAAATTATTTTAATGTAAAGTGGATTATTAAAATCATAGCCTCCTATCTTACTAATTAAATGCGGAACTAAATTACCTTCTTCTGCTATTAACGATAAAGAATATCCGCGTGTTGGGAATATGATATTATTAGTTTTATTAGCAACAAAATTTACACCAATCACAGAATTTGTGTTTCTTGCAGTATAATTACCCAGAAGACTTTCAGTTAAATAGTAGTGAGCAATAGAATCAATTTTGCTTTCGTCAGTTTCAATGTTTGCCCTAATAAGATAATTTTTGTAGGTATCAAAAATGTAATTTGGTTCGTAAAAATATCTTGAGTGCTCGAGGTTATAATATGTTATTAATGATGTTAAAAACGCCCACCGAGCAAGCTCGAAATTTAAACTGAATTTTGCACCATAAATTATTGAGTTATATTCAAATAATCTTCTTTGTGCTGTCAAGTATGTCTCAAATTTTGTATAGATTGGTTTGCCAAATAAAAAGGGTTGATCAATTCCCACACGTGCATCCATATAACCAATCACAGGACTGTTTATTTTACTGAAAAAATCTTCTGTGTTTTGTAATGTGATGGCGCCACCTATTCTTAACTTACGTGCATCGCCTAAGAAATTTTTTCTTATAAAAGCAAGACTCAAACCGACATTTAAAGTATTGTCTTCGTTGTTAATTATCAACTCAGGTGATAATTCGTTTAGTAATCCAATCTCCGCTGAGATTATTAAGGGGACTGTATTGCTTACAGTATCGTTTGGGTTTGCTGTAACAAGAACGGATCTGAATAATTCTGTTCTGTATAATCTAATTTGTGCCCGTTCAAATTCGCCACGGTTATAATAACTTCCGGTGTCGATATTAGTAATTTCATTTAATAGTTCATCCTTGACTAAATTTTGTCCTTCCCCACTCTTATCAACAATAACATCGCTGATTTTGTATCTATCACCTTTAACATATATTAACTGAACGTCAACAATATTTGAGAATGTATCAATATTAATAATTGGTTTTTCTGCATAAGAAAACATATATCCATTATCTTGCAATGATGTCAGGATAGTTTGATTAATTTGTCTTATTAAATTTTCAGAGAATACCGTATTCAAGTCAATATCAATCGCATCATTAATATCCTGCTCTACTTCGAATGGAATGTTGTCCAGACCTTTATACATAATGCTATTCAACCGCGATTGTTCTTTTTCTTTAATGTAAAAGGAAAGCGTTGCTTCCTTTCTTACTGTATCTAAATCTACTTCAGAGTAAACTGATGTTTTGAAGAATCCATTAGCTCTATAGTATTCCTTTATTTTTTGTAAATCA
>JAFGID010000180.1 GCA_016929735.1 Ignavibacteriales bacterium
CAAATGCTGATGAAAAATATTGGTGAAAGGATGAATATTTTAATTGATAGAAGTGGCGAAGAAAAGACAGTCACCGTTGACAGCAAAGATATAATTGAAGCATCAAAAGAATCATTTATGCTTAAACCGGCATTTTTCAGACCTTATATTGCAGATGTAAACAGTGATTCTCCTGCTGAAAAAGGAGGAATTTCAGAAGGTGATTTCCTATTAAAAATTGATACTATATCACTTAACAATGTTGAGCAAACAATAAAGATAATTAATTCTAATCCGAGGATTGAGCTATCCTTTACTGTCTTAAGAGATAATGACACTCTTTTACTTAAAGTTACTCCAAATGAAAATGGAAAAATTGGGATTGCATTACAAGATTATCCAATCGGAAAAATTGATTACATCTCTTATGGCTTTTGGGGTTCTTTCGAACAAACTTTCTCTGACTTGGCAAATAATACTATAGTTCTTTATAAAGCGTTAACAAGTGTATTCAGTGGCGATTTAGCCTTCAATCAAGTGTTTGGAGGTCCACTGAAAATTGCCGAGAAAGCATCAGAATCTGCCGAAGCTGGATTGCTTTCATTTCTTGCTTTTATTGCGCTTTTAAGTTTTATGCTTGCTATAATAAATATTTTACCTTTCCCTGCCCTTGATGGAGGACACTTGTTGATAATTGGGATTGAAGGAGTTATTAGAAGAGAATTACCTATTAAAGTAAAAATTGCTATTCAAAATATCGGTTTCTTTATTCTTCTCGCTTTGATGGCATTTATAATTTATAATGATATTATAAGTATTTAAAAAAGAATTCTGGGTAGATATTTTTTATCTACCCAAAAATACGACTTAATTATTGTAATACAAAATGGACTGGAACAACAACCTGACATTTGACATTTTTCCCTTTATGTTTTCCGGGAATAAACTTTGTCTTTTTGATTGCATCTGCAGCCACTTCGTCGCATCCTGCACCAATTCCTTTTAACACCTCAGTTTTGACAACATCTCCATTTTCATCAACAAATGCTTTTATAAAAACTTTACCCTGTATACCATTCTTTTTTGCTTCTGGCGGATATACGATATATTTAAGAATAGCATTAATTCCACCTACAGGAGTGGGTTGTTCATCAATTGCAACTAAGTAAGTAGAATCGACTTCAGATTGCTCTGATTGTTGCTCTGAGAACTTCTCAGACTCTTTATTATTTTCTTTCGATTCACAACCGAGGATTGAAAAGAAAATAAAACTCAGCAAGAAAATTTTTAGTCTCATCTTTAACCTCCATTATTTTTATTACTTGTTATCTCAATTTCTTTATATCTATTAAAAAGAAGTTCGATTGTTTCTTCCTGCTCTTTAACTTTATTTATAGTTTCCTTCAAATTACCTTTAAGTTCTTTTGTTTCGGTAAAAAATATTATTGTCATTGTAAGAAATATTACAGTTAATGCATACGAAATCATTGCAGGGACATTTTTTATTATTGGGATGCTATGCTTTTTATCATTTTCAAGCTTAACTGAATAGAGAATTTTCTCCTCAAGGTCTATAGGAAATTCTTCTTCAGTCTGTTGAATAGAATGTTTTAATAAATTCATTTCCTTGAAAAAATTTCGTGCCTCTGCATTTGAAGATAATTCGGCAAATAACAGAGGTTCATATTTTTTTTCGAGTTCGTTATCAAAGTATTTTTCAATCATAGTTTTTAATTCACTTGTACTCATCTTTCACCTCGCTTTTTATCTGATTGCAACAGAGAGCAATGAAATTAGTTTTTGTCTTGTTTTGTATAATCTGCTTTTTACGAGCTCCTCATCAACATCCATCACTTGAGCAATTTCTTTATAACTCAGTCCGCCGTATTCCTTAAGTAAGAATGGTTCCTTCTGTTCTAACGGCATCGAGTTGAGTTTAGTCATAATTATTTTTTTTATTTCGCTTAATTCGTATGATTCTATTAAATTCATATTTGATAATATATTTATTTCGTAAGGATCACTTGTATTGAATTGGTCAACTTTTATGTTTTTGTTTCGGAGAAACGTATTAACTTCATTTCTTGCTAATTTGAATAACCAGCAAGGAATGCTGTCTTTATTTCTTATCAAATTCAAATTTTTAAAGAACTTCAGAAAAATATCCTGAATAATATCCTCTGTCAACATTTTATTTTGAATTACTTTATTAACAAAGTTGAAAAGTTTTCTTTTGTATTTGTTATAATACAAAGTGAATTCAATTATTTCAGAAGATACTTTTTGCAAATTTTCACCGATGTTTTGTATATAGATGTTTCACAGCAAAAAATGTTGCTTGAGTTTGTAATTATTTTCTGAATTGTATATTTTAATTTATAAATTTAATTAAATATCTAATAAAAAAATTTAGGATCTCAACTTGAAAAAATTCAGTATTTCTATCAGTAAAATAATGTTTTTAACAATTATTTTCTCTACTTCAATCTCTGCTCAAGCAGGATTATTTCACAAAATTAAACAGATGATTGATTCGGTGTCAACAGATAATTTGACAAACCACATTCAAATTTTGGAGAATGCAGGTGGACATAATAGCCGAGTTACATTTACACCTGGAAATGATAGCGCGGTTGCATATATTCTCAGAGAGTTTGAAAAAGTTGAGGGTTTAACATCAATTGAATTAGATACATTTTACATTTCTACAGCACAGTCGCCTTATAACACACAACCATTAGTAAATATTGTTGCTACAATTGAAGGAAAGACCCATCCTGAAAAGATTTATATTATAGGTGCTCATTACGATTGCTCTGCCGATAAGATGCCCGGTTGGGATACACTTTGGCCAACTATTTCTGCTCCGGGTGCAGATGATAATGCTACTGGAGTTGCAGCATTATTGGAGATAGCAAGAATTCTTACAGATACAACGTTTGCATTTGAGAATAGCTATACTATAAAAATAATTGCATTTGGCGCTGAGGAAAAAAATGTACCCGATAATAAGAATCCCTCGCACTATGGTAGTATAGATTATGCTAATACTGCAAAATTAAAAAATGACGACATTTATGGTGTGCTTAATCTTGATATGTTAGGATATAATAAAAATTATGATTTCCAATTGATTGTTTCAAATAGTAATAGCAAACTGCTCAGTGATTGGCTTGTTGATGTAAATAACATTTTTGATATTGATTTAATTTTACAACAATTAGTAAG
>JAFGID010000181.1 GCA_016929735.1 Ignavibacteriales bacterium
AAATGTGGTCGAAGAAAAGAAAGTTGACAAGCATCCCAAAAATGTTATTTTTCTGACATGCGATGCCACTGGTGTGATGCCTCCAATTGCTTTATTGACTCCAGAACAAGCAGAGTATCACTTTATAAGTGGTTATACTTCTAAAGTGGGCGGTACAGAAATTGGATTAGGTGCTGAACCACAAATGACTTTCAGTGCTTGTTTCGGTGGCCCTTTTATGGTTCGTCATCCTTTTGACTATGCGGAAATGCTGAAAGAGAGAATTAATAGGCATAAATCAAAAGTATGGTTAGTTAACACAGGATGGGTCGGTGGAAAATTTGGAGTCGGAAAACGTATCTCAATAAAACACACAAGAGCATTGTTAAATGCTGCTCTTGAAGGAAAACTCGACAATGTAGAATACCGCGAAGATAAATTGTTCGGTTATAAAGTTCCGCTCAGTTGTCCCGATATACCGCAAGAAATTTTGGAGCCTTCAAACTCATGGAAAGACAAGGATGAATATTGGAAAAAATACGATGATCTAGCAGCAAAGTTTATTGAGAATTTCAAGCAATTTGAATCGGGTTGCTCAAAAGAAATTTTAAAAGCAGGACCGAAGAGATTGAAATAATAGAACGCAGATTACACTAATCCAGTTGATTTATACAGATAAATGTAGGGGCTGTCTCAAAAGGGTAATTTATAGGAAAAAAGAAGTGAAAGATAATTTTTAATTTATTGTATAACAACAAGTTAATGGATTCCCACTTTCGTGGGAATGACATTTTTATCACTTTTGAGACAACCCCTTTTAAAATATTATTATCTCATACTTTTTTTACTTCTTTCGTTTCTTTTGTTTGCTCTTCCTTCATCTTGCCGAGAAAATCAGGTAATTCCAATCCAGCCATATGAGCTACTTCCTGCAATGGTGGAAGACTTTTAATCATATTAGAAAGAAAATTAGCTGTTGAAGAACCCTTTCCGTCTGCACTGCCAGAATCCCAAACGGTAATCTTATCAATCTTGAGATTCTTAATTGCATCAACCTGAAATGCAACAATCTCTTCAAGTTTTTCAAGCAATAACAATGTTGCGGCTGCTTGTGAATCTCCGTTGCAACTTTTAACAAGAGAAGCATAACCTGCTGCTTTGCTGTTTAATAATTTCTGAACACCTTCTGCCTCAGCATTATATTTCATGAGAATAGCATCGGCTTTACCTTTTGCTTCGCGTCTTGTTTTTTCCGCTTCTGCCTCTGCTGAGATTTCAATCTTTTGTTTTTCTATTTCTTTTTTAACAATATCTTCAGCTTTCAGTCTTTCCTGCTCAGCAAGGTATTGAGCTTTTTGAATTTCAACAACTGCTTTCTTACGAGCAACTTCAGCAGTTTGATTTGCTTCAGCTTCTTTAACAGCAAGAATTGCTTCCGAATTTGCAATATCTGCCTTTGCTGTGTTTTCACCCGTGATTGCTTCAGCTTCTTTCATTTGAACAAAAATTCTTTGATTTGACTCAGCTGCTTTTTTACCTTTTTCTGATTCAGCAATATTTTCAGCAACTCTGATTTGTTTTTCTCTAACAGCTTCAGCTTGACCAATAGCACCATTCTTTTCTGCTATAGAAACATCAATAATAGCCCTATTAACTGCCTCTGATGCGGCTTTTTTACCGATACTTTCGATGTAATCCGATTCATCAGTAATATCAGTAATATTTACATTGATTAGGTATAGACCAATTTTGTTTAATTCCGGTTCAACATTTTTTCTGATAGCTTCGAGAAAACTTTCCCGGTCCTGATTGATTTGTTCAATAGTAAGAGAAGCCACTGTTAGACGTAATTGACCAAAAATAATTTCTTTTGCCATATCTTCAATCTGCTTTGGTGCCAATCTCAACAATCTTGCAGCAGCATTGTTCATAATTGCCTGTTCAGTACTAATACCAACAGTAAAAGTACTCGGCACATTAATTCTAATGTTCTGCATAGAAAGGGCATTTTGAAGAGGAATGCTTATAGTCATTGGAGTTAAACTTAAATAAGCATAATTTTGAAATATCGGCATTACAAAAGTAGCACCACCATGATAGCATTTAGCAAATCTGTCTCCTCCGACCTTACCATAAACGACAAGAATCTGATCCGATGGACATCGGCGGTATCTGCTGATAATAAAAATCAACAGAAAAAATGCGATTAGAACTATACCGAGAATAAGAGCTAATGGAGAACCCATTTACACCTCCTGATTATATTGTTTTTAATATTTATTTACAACTAATATATTTTCTTTGTTAACTTTTGTAGCGACCACTCTTTCGCCATCTGTAATCTCATTCAAATCATTTGAAACTGCATCAAGTATTATTGCCTGACCACCAACAGAAAAATTTACTTTCCCTCTTCCAAATCCTTTAATTGATGTAAGGACAATTCCTTCTTTACCGATAAATTCTTGTGAATTAATTTTTATATTTTCAAGATGAAAATTGATTATACGCAAACCTATGCTATTAAGATTAGGTTCTACTTCTTTTATTAAATCATTTGTAAATTTTTCTTGATCTAAATTTATGTCTTCCATAGAGGTATAAAGTACAATCTGCTTTATTTGGCTGTTTATTATTTCTATTGCTAAAGGAATAATTTGCTGTTCATTTAAATTCATGAGTCGCTCTGCAGCATTTTGCATAAGATTCGGTTCCGTTCCAATCCCAACAATACATTTATATGAAATATCCACTTTGATAATTTTTATTGTTTTCATTCCTTGAATCTCGGAAGCAATGGTAATCGGGTTTAAACTTAAATATTTATAACTTTGTAAAAATGGTATAACAAATACACCACGACCATGATAATACCTTGTTGCATTACTATTACCAAACTTGCCATAGACAATTAATATTTTATCTGTAGGGCATTTTTTATAATTGAAAAGTATAAACAACATTGGGATTAATGCAGACAGAATTAAAACAATTATTAAAATCATAGGAGAAAAGAATTCTTCGTCCATTTTAATACCTGTTTACAACTAACAAATTATCGTTAATAACATTTGAAACTATTACCTCCTCCCCCGTTTTGATTTCTTCACCTTCTTCAGTAATGGCGTCGAGTGTCAGCATTTGTTCCTTTACTATAATTTGAACCTTCCCTCCATCTTTTCCTTTAATTGTAAGATAAACCGTTCCCACACAGCCTATTGCTTCATTAAGATTAATCGTTCCATCGGCTTCTAATTTTTTCATACTTTTAAATATTAATGCAAGAAGATATGCCGTTCCAACTCCTGCACCTAAACTAATCAGAATTGTAAAAAATGATGCAATGCCTGTATTCTCCGAAATTACAAGTCCAACAATACCAAACATCATTACAAATGCAGTAATACCTTGAAATGACAGGATATGAAGTCCAGGGTCGTGATCACCTATTCCTGCGTGGTCGAAATCAGTATGAACATCGAAATCACTTTCTCCACCAAAATCGCCACCAATTATCATCATAATCATTCTGATTATGAATATCGCACCACCACCAATCGCACAGATAAAGTAAACCTTACCGATAAACTCTAAACTGTTAAAATAATCAGCCATAACTTACCTCCCTAATTTATTTAATTTGTTTTAATAAACTTTTCGTCGTCGTCTGACCAAGAATAAATTATTTCTTGGTTCTCAATTCCATTATAAGTTCCTGTTGCTACAATTGAAGTTTTTCCATTGATAACTTTATATTCAATACCTAAGTCATGAACTATATCACTTTCGGGTTCAGCGTTTTCATTTATTCCTGAAGAAAATTCTACAATAGTCAATTCAAATATTTTTTTAACATCCTTAGTAATTGGCGATCTGAATATTATTAAATCAATACGCGAATATGATTGTCCGGAATCATTCCACGGCTCGACGAGCAATTCCATTTCCTCATCACCAGCAACATCTCTTAAAGAAACAGATAATAATTTGTTACATTGAAATTCTTCGAATATAAATGTGTTTAATAAGACTATTTCATCTGTAACTTTATAAAGTTTTAATTTCATAACATCTTCAAAAACATATTCAGGATAAACGATGTAATGTTTTTCTTCGTTAATCATATATCTGACAATGTTTATATCGTTTGAATCATATTCGGAAAAACCTGAATAAATATGTTCTTTGAATTCATCTTCAGTAATTTTCTTCTCCGTTTTCTCGTTACAAGAAGTTGAGAGAATAAAACTTAGCAGTATTAATAAAAAATAAAAATATTTCATTTTATATAAACTCCGGCAATTAAGTTATTCAATGTTTTTTACAACATTAATGTTTTTTATTTCACCTGCAATAATAAGCAAATCATTTGCTTCAATAATATAATCGGGATTTGGTATCGCTTTTAACGTTTCTCTTCCTTTTATTTTTTGTTTAATCGAAAGAACATCAACACCATATTTCTTTCTTATTTCAAGTTCACGAAT
>JAFGID010000182.1 GCA_016929735.1 Ignavibacteriales bacterium
AAGGCAACTTGTTCTCTTTTTGCAAGCGATGTAGGTAATGAAGAATTAGCGATTGTTGATGGAAGACTTGCTCAAGTAGTTATGATTGCAGGTGATCAAGTAACTCTACAAATTTTTTCCGGTACTGAGGGAATTCCGAACAATGCAGAGGTGATCTTTCTTGGGAAAGCACCAACACTAAAGGTAAGCGATGACTTAGCAGGTAGATTCTTCAATGCTTTTGGTGAACCGATTGATGGTGGACCACAGGTTGAAGGGAAAGAAGTTGAAATTGGAAGCCCATCTGTTAATCCAGTAAAAAGAGAACAACCTTCTAAATTGATTGCTACAGGAATTGCAGGTATTGATTTGAACAATACGATTGTAACCGGACAAAAAATTCCTTTCTTTGCAGATCCAGATCAACCATTCAATCAAGTAATGGCAATGGTAGCATTGAGAGCACAAGCAGATAAAATTATTCTTGGTGGAATGGGTCTTACAAACGATGATTATCTTTATTATAAGAATACCTTTGATAATGCAGGTGCTCTAGATAGAATTATTAGTTTCGTTAATACAACAGAAAATCCACCTATTGAGAGATTATTAGTACCTGATATGGTGTTGACAGCAGCTGAATATTTTGCCTATGAGAAGAATCAAAAAGTACTAGTATTACTAACAGATATGACTTTATATTGTGATGCTTTAAGTATTGTATCAAATCGAATGGATCAGATCCCTTCGAAAGATAGTATGCCCGGCTCACTTTATAGCGATCTTGCAAAATTGTATGAAAAAGCGGTTCAGTTCCCTTCTGGCGGCTCTATTACTATTCTTGCCGTTACAACGCTCTCTGGTGGAGATATTACTCACGCAATACCTGACAATACGGGATATATTACTGAAGGACAATTATTTTTAAGAAAAGATTCGGATATCGGGAAAGTTATTGTTGATCCGTTTAGAAGTCTTTCACGTTTGAAACAACTAGTAATTGGTAAACAAACAAGAGAAGATCATCCTCAGGTAATGAATGCTGCAATTCGTTTGTATGCTGATGCCGCGAATGCAAAAACAAAATTAGAAAATGGATTTGATTTAACTGAATATGACGAAAGAACACTAAAATTTGCAAAGGAATATAGTAAAAATTTGTTGGCAATTGATATTAATATTGATATTGAATTAATGTTGGATACTGCTTGGAAATTATTTGCAAAATATTTCCAACCGGCAGAACTTGGAATCAAAAAAGCATTGGTTGATAAATATTGGCCAAATGGTAACGAGTAATTTCCAATAATAAATGTTTGCAGTTATATTAATCCAGATATCTGGATAAATATATATTTAATAAAATTTTAAATTCTTCATCCTGATAAAACGGGATTGAGAGTGACATAATAAAACTAAATATGGCAATTAAATTTCAATATAATAAAACTTCATTACATGAAATAAACAAGCAGTTGAATGTTCGTATTCGTGCTTTACCAACTCTTAAGAATAAAGAATCAGCACTGCGTATGGAAGTAAAACGTGCAAAAGATAAAACTATTGAATTAAATGAATTATTTGCTCGGGAAGTCAATGCATACGAAAATCTCACAAGACTTTGGAGTGAATTTGACATTAATTTAATTGAAATTGAGGATGTAGAATTATCTTATAAAAAAATCGCAGGTGTAAGCACACCAATTTTAGAAAATGTAATTTTTAAGATTAAAGCATTTAGTCTGTTTAATACTCCTTCATGGTTCTTGCAAGGAATTGAGATAATAAAAAAAATATTACGAATTGCTTATGAGCGTGAAGTATATAAAATGAAGATGAAAATTTTAGAGCAAGCTCGAAGAAAAACAACACAAAAAGTAAATTTATATGAGAAAGTTCAAATCCCCGGTTACGAGGATGCGATACGAAAAATTAAAAGATTTATGGAAGATGAGGAAAACTTATCTAAATCTTCACAGAAAATTTTGAAAAGTAGAACACAGGATTTCGGAGATTGATATGATAGTTCCAATGAAAAAATATTCGTTCCTGATTTATCATAAGGAATATGATGAATTTTTAGAGGCTATCCGAAAAATTGGAGTTATACATATTATTGAAAAGAAAGATGACCTTGCTAATAAAATCAAAGAAAAAATTAAATTCACACAACAGATTGATAGTATAGTTAAATTTTTAGAAGCAAGAAATGTTGAGAAGGAAAAACCCGTTGCATCCCAAGATGCAAAAGGAATTATTCAGACTATTATCAATAAACAAAATGAGACGGACACGCTTAAGCAACAATTAACGATTTTGCAAAAAGAGATTAAGACTCTTGAACCTTGGGGACAATTTTCATTCGATTTAATCAATAAATTAAAATCAAAACAAATAAATATTAGATTTTATTCCTGCTCAGAAAAAAATTTCAATAAAGAATGGTTTGATGAGTACAATATCGAGATTATAAATAAAATCGGTTCAACAATTTATTTTGTTATAGTATTTGCAGATAGCGAAAAATTGGATTTCCCATTAGAAGAGATTAAATTACCATCAAAGAATCTGGAAGAATTACTAATCGAAAAAGAAAATACAGAAAAAATATTGAATACCATCTCAGAAACATTTGATAATTATGCTAAAAAATATATTCCATTGCTTAAAGAAGCACGTATTACTTTAGATTCAGAGACTGAATTTGAGAAAGTAGTTTGGCATACCGAAAGCGAAGCTGAAGATAAAATAAAAATTATCGAAGGGTGGCTACCCGAACCGAAAGAAAATGAATTAAATAATTTTCTTGCCAAGAACGAAATAGTTTTTATTGTTGGCAAACCTACTCCTGAAGATAAAGTACCCGTTCTGTTAGAAAATAAAAAATTCTCAAAATTATTCGAACCGATTGGAAAACTATTTTCACTTCCCGATTATCAGGAACTTGATTTGACTGCTTTCTTTGCTCCATTCTTTATGCTCTTTTTTGGTTTCTGCCTCGGTGATGCCGCATACGGTTTACTATTTGTCGTCGGAGCGACTATTGCAAAATTCAAACTCAAGGACGAATTAAAACCGATACTGTCACTTGTTCAGTTGTTGGGACTTGCTACAATTCTTTTCGGAATATTATCCGGAACATTTTTTGGTATTGATTTGATTCAAGAAAAATATGTCTTCTTGGGGGGATTGAATGATATCTTCCTCGACCCAAATAAAATGTTCTACTTGTCATTTATTGTAGGTGGCATCCAGGTTATATGGGGACTGATTGTAAAAGCAATGAACCAAACAAGGCAATTTGGAATTAAATATGCGATTTCAACAATTGGTTGGATAACACTGCTTGTAAGTATGACTGCAATAATGATTTTACAAAGCACAAAAATTATTGCTGATGCTTCAATACTAATGTATATCTTTCTTGCAATCAGTGGTGTAATGATTTTATTTTTCAATGATCCTAAAGCAAACATCTTTACACGATTAGGTAAAGGTATATGGGATGTATATACAACAGTAACGGGTGTTTTCGGTGATTTATTATCATACATAAGATTATTTGCTCTTGGAATCTCAAGTGC
>JAFGID010000183.1 GCA_016929735.1 Ignavibacteriales bacterium
AATCAAAATCAGCAGAATCAAAATAAAGATAATCAGAATCAGGACAAGCAGAACCAAGATAATCAAAATCAGGATAAGCAAGATCAGGATAAGCAAGATCAGGATAAGCAAAATCAAGATCAAAAACAGGATAAACAAGAACAACAACAGCAGCAACAACAGCAGCAGAAAAATGAAATATCAAAAGAGGAAGCTGAAAGAATTCTTGAGGCATTAAAAAATAACGAACAGGATTTGCAAAAGGAATTAAGAAAACATAAAGGGAAAGTTGTAAAGACAAACAAGGACTGGTAAAGTAATGTTTAATTGTTAATGGTTAATGATAATTGTTTTTATTTTAGTAGAACTAATTGATTAATTGATAGTAAGAAAATATGAAACATAAAATAATAATTCTATTTTTTTTATTTAGCATTCTTAATTATTCACAGTCATTTAAAGCGACAGTTGATAGAACTTCCGTCGGACAGAATGAACAATTTCAGGTATATTTTACTCTTGAAAATGCTCAGGGGAAAAATGTAAGTTTTCCGAATTTCAAGGGTTTTAATGTACTTGCCGGTCCAAATCAATCCACAAGTATGTCGATAATAAACAATCAAGTTACTCAATCTGCTACTTATTCTTTTGTGCTTAGTTGTTCGAATATGGGTGATTACACAATTGGAAGTGCTTCAATTGTGGTTAATGGTGAAACGCTTACAACTCAATCAATCAAGATTACAGTAGGCAAAGGAAAAACACAACAGCAAATCAAGCAAGAGCAAAACCAGGACACAGGTGTTTCCGAAGATGACATCGCAAAAAATGTTTTTATTAGAGCGATACCAAGTAAAACATCTATCCTTCAGGGGGATCAACTTACAATAACCTATAAACTTTATACCCGTTACAATATGGCGACTCCTCAGATTTCAAATCTACCAAAATTTAATGGTTTCTGGGCTGAAGAATTGACGATGCCAAAACAATTATCATTCACCCCCGAGATGTACAACGGACAGAGATATAACGCAGTGGTCCTTCAAAAAGTAGCATTATTTCCAACAAAGACAGGTACACTATCGGTAACTCCTTTTGAACTTGAAATCCCAGTTTTAATACAAAAGAAAAGACAAAGCAGAGATATATTCGACAGTTTTTTCAATGACCCATTTTTTAACACAACAGAAACTTATAATTACAAAGCAAAATCGAATACTGTGAATGTGAATGTTCAATCTCTTCCGGATAATGCTCCATCATCCTTTACAGGTGCTGTTGGAGATTTTAAATTAGAATCGAATATCGAGAAAACCGAATTAAAAACAAACGAACCATTCACTTTAAAATTTATACTTTCAGGAACAGGCAATATAAAATTACTCTCTTTACCTAAATTAAATTTACCCGTTGGATTTGAGACATATGAACCGAAGACATCTGATAATATAAATCGTGGAGGAGTAATTTCTGGTTCAAAAACGATTGAATATCTAATTGTTCCGAGAATACCCGGTAAAAAGGAAATTCCTTCGATTGAATTTTCTTATTTCAATCCGGTATCAAAACAATATGTGACATTGAAAACTCCGACTTATTCACTGAATATTGAAAAAGGTGAGGGAGAATATGATCCTTCAATTTCGGGATTTTCAAAAGAGGATGTTAAGTTGCTGAGCGAAGATATAAGGTACATAAAAACATCATCTTACGATTTTCAGAAGAAAGAAGATTTTACATTGATTAAACCATGGTTTATCTTTTCAATGATTATTCCATTTATAGGATTTATTGTATTTGTTGGGATTAAAAAGAGAAATGATAAATTTTCAGGTAATGCTCAATTGTTGAAATACCAAAAAGCTGAAAAGAATGCGAAGGCAAAATTGAAATCAGCTAAGTTTGCTCTTTCAAAAAATGAATTGAGTAATTTTTATTCTGAATTGTCAATTGCATTATTCGGTTACCTGGAGAATAAATTAAACATACAAAAATCAGAATTTACACTTGAACTTGCGGTTCTAAAACTTAAAACAAAAAATGTTAATAATGATATTATTTCTAGATTAAAAACCACTTCTGAAAAGTGTGAATTTGCAAGATTTGCGCCAAGCACTCTGAATATTGACGATGCAAATTTACTCTATGAAGATACTATTAAATTAATAGTTGAGTTAGAAAATTCAATTACAAATAACAAAAAGAAAAAATAATATGTTTAAGAAAATTGTTATAAATTTATTTTTATTATTTGCTTCAACGCTAATTTATACCCAAACACCCGACGAATTAATGGAGCAAGGAAACAATTATTATAAAAATGAGCAATTTGAAGATGCAATAGTAACCTACGAAAAAATCTCAGAGGATGGAATTATCAGTTCAGCATTATATTATAATTTAGGTAATGCTTATTATCGTATAGGTAAATTGGGTTCTGCTATTCTTAATTATGAAAGAGCATTAAAAGTCTCACCTGGGGATGAAGATATTATTTATAATCTGAAAAATGCAAAAGCACGCACAACTGACAGAATTGAGGAATTACCAAAAATCTTTATTGCCGAATGGTGGGAATTATTGTTGACATCATATACGTTTAATCAGTGGTTAGTTGTGTTTTTAGTTTTATTTATTTCATTTTTATTTTTGCTCGCAATCTTTCTAACAACATCAAAAATTAAATTACGTAAACTTGTTTTTGTTTTTGGCTCGATAAATATTTTCATTCTATTATTAGTCGGAATTTTATTGATTTCGATGATAGACAGGGAAACAACATCTCATTATTGTATACTAATTGAAAACACTCAACCAGCAAAGGTCGCTCCCGATGAAAAAGGGGATGATGCTTTTGTAATTCACGAAGGTATTAAATTTGAAGTTGAAGAATATTTGGATGATTGGGCCAAGATCCGTTTGAGCGATGGAAAAGTCGGATGGATACCAGTTGGTTCATTTGAAAAAATTTAATCAATCACTTTTACCGGGTTTTCGGGCTAATATTTTCTAATCTTTGCATAAACGTTTTGTGAGCATTTTTAAAAAAGTAACCACCTACAAGAAGCACAAATGTAAAAATACTCATAATTATTAGTAGATTATTATTTTCCCAAAATACATTCAAGAAATTTAAGTTTTTCAAAATATGATTGACTTCTTGAATTAATGAACTTGTCCCGCTTTCTGAGTTTTGCGGTTGAATTGTAATTATGCTATAAATAATAATGCCCAAAACGACACTTGCAAACAAAGAAATTACAGAAAGGAAAAATTTCCTGCCTTTGATTTTTACCACGGGAGTAATAGCGTAAATCTTTTCCATAATTTTTTCAGTTACATCAGCAGGAGCAAAGTAGCGAGTTAGTTCTTTTAATATCCTGTCAACGAAAGCATGAGTTTTCAGCTTCTCCAATTCATTCGGATTATCATTCACAATTGTAGTTACATTTTCTAATTCTTCGATGTTTAGTTCGTTATCAATATAACGATTTAAAATATCATCTGATAAATTCTTCATAGTATTTCCTC
>JAFGID010000184.1 GCA_016929735.1 Ignavibacteriales bacterium
ACACGTGTTGGATTCGGTCCATTCCCAACAGAATTAGATAATGAACTAGGCGAAAAACTTCGGGAGTGGGGGAATGAATACGGAGCGACAACAGGAAGACCCAGAAGATGTGGTTGGTTTGATGCAGTATTAGTAAATTTTGCTCGTCAAATAAATGATATTCATTGGGTAGCGATTACTAAACTTGATGTACTTAGTAATCTTGACGAAATAAAAGTTTGTGTTCAATATGAAAAAGATGGAAGAAAATTAACTGGAATCCCAAATACAATCGAAGAATTAGATTCAATACAACCTGTTTACGAAACTCTTCCGGGTTGGAAAGCAGACATTACTCGATGCAAAACCTACGATGAGTTACCTGCTGAAGCAAGGAATTATCTTGATTACATAAAAAAATTATGTGGCTTTGAAATAAGAATAATTTCGGTAGGACCCAAAAGGCAACAAACGATAGAAATGGAATAAATTATCAAAACATCTGATAAAAATTTACTGAAATTTCCGAAGGTGAGTTTGGTTGCTCTAATCCTATAAATAAATTCCATCCAAGTTCTTGTTCAAGATTCTGATTGTATTTAGAAACAAGTCGGACAGCATTAATGACACTTACTATTCTATTTATAATAAGTGCGCCAACCACAAAACGAATATTGTTAAATGATTCTGTGCTTGAGACCCACATTTTTCTGTACTTGCTTCTTTCGGTTTTATTATCCCAAGACCAATAGTGAGTTTCCAAATTATACATTTCGTCAAAGTCTCTGTTTAATTCCATTTCTCTGTTATAATCATAAATACTCATATAATTTCCAATGTTGGCGTAGTAATCTTCATCTTTGTCGTTCAAGTTAATTTTACCATAAACTTGTGCATAAGATTGATAATTATTTTTCTGCCAATTTCCATAAATCGAAAACCCTGCCACTGTTCCCCATAAAACACCATCTGTGACAGTTAAATATTTTCCTAGAGAATAATCACCCGCATATAGTTCACCCATACCAGGAAGAAGCAGTGAGTATAAAATTGCTAATCCAGTGTTTTTTTTCTCAAGTAAAACAGGATTACTAATTGTTTGTTCAAAATTTATTTCGTTATTATTTATTGACGTTTGTAATTCAAGAAAATCTTTTTTTTCATTTTCTTGTGAATAAATAAGGTTTGAAAAAATAATACAACAAATTATCAAAAACTTCATAACTTCTCTCATTTTAAAATTTTACCAATGCAAATATTGTTATCTAAATCAACAATATCAACACTATTAATAGTATTTACTAAATTTTTACCATAAGGTGTTTTTACCCTGACATAATTTGAGGAAAAACCTTCTAAAAAGTTATCTTTAATTTTTTGCTCAAATAATACCTTTAATTTCTTTCCAATCATACTTTTATAAAAAGTATTTTTTTTAATTTGCCCTAGTAAGCGCAATTGATTATTTCGTTGTTTTTTAATTGATTGCTCTATCTTATTAGGCAATCCGGCAGCAACTGTATTTTCTCTTTCTGAATAAGTAAAGACATGCAAGTATGAAATTGGCAAGGATTCCAGTAATTTATAAGAGTCTAAAAAATCTTCTTCACTTTCGCCAGGAAAACCTACTATAATATCTGAACCTATTCCTATATCTTGAACTTTTTTGGTTGCTTTAGTAATTACATCAATGATTTTTTCGGTTGAATATTTTCTGCTCATCAATTTCAAAATTTTGTCAGAACCGCTCTGTAATGGAGTATGAAGATGATTACAAATTTTTTCGCTTTCTTTCATTAAATCAATTAATTCGCTAGAAATTAAATTAGGTTCGATAGAACTTATTCTTATACGAAATTCACCCTCAATTTTAATAAGTTCATTGAGTAATTTTATAAAATCATAATTTCTTGAGTTTCCATATTCTCCAACATTGACGCCTGTTAAAATAATTTCTTTAAAACCTTTACTGAGTAGAATTTTAAATTCATCAGTAACATCTTCCAATCTTGCTGAACGTTTATGACCTCGTGCTAAAGGAATAGTACAATAAGAACAAAAATAATCACAACCATCTTGAATTTTTAAAAAACCTCTTGTACGTTCGTCTTGGTTTGTTGTTGCAGCAGGATAAAACGTTTCATCATTTTCTAAATTGGAAAGTTTTACAATTGGAGATTTTCTTTTATCAAATTGTTGAATAATATCGAAAATTTGGAATTTTTCTTGAACACCCAATATCGCATCAACACCCTCTATTTTCCTCAGTACTTCTGATTTCAATTGAGAATAACAACCAGCAATTATTATAAAAGCATCTGGATTTTTTCTAATTGCCCTTCTTATTATTTGCTTCGTTTCTTTGTCAGCTGTATTTGTTACAGTGCATGAGTTGATTACATAAACATCAGCTATATCGTTGAAATTTACAATTTCAAAATTATTAGTTCTAAACTGTTCTGCAATAGTAGTTGTTTCGGTATAGTTTAATTTACATCCTAAAGTATGAAAAGCGACTTTTTTTTTCATAATAAAAAAGGGCTATACCCAAATATATTTTTAGATATAGCCCGGTTAATATTGAATTTAATTATTCAGTTTTATCTTTATCTTCTAAATTTGGTTCAGTTGTCGAAGGATTTTCTTCAACAGTTGGAGTTTCTTCATTAGTAGTGATAATTTCAGGAGTTGGAGTCTCCTCTGCTTTATTTTCTACTTCGTCAACTTTTAGGTCTTTAACTTCTTCTTTAACAGGTGCTGCCTCACTTGTTTTAATCGTTTCTTCAGTAGTTGATTCTTGAGTAGCAGGTTTTTCAACTACAGGTGGTACCTCATACATATTAAAAGCAGATGAATCAAATTTTAACGCATCCGCTGCTAAGATATCCTGAACAGAGACTCTTTCTATTTTAAAGTTCTTTATGTAGTCAGAAATTTCTTCATCTGTCTTGTCTTTTAATGCAGCTAATGCACTCAAAACGATTTTCTTGTTTTCTTTATCAAATTCAACTACCTTAAGTTCTAGTTGTGTTCCTATTGGGAAACAGTAGGATAGGTTTTTAATTCTTGCTGGTGAAAGTTGAGTTGAGGGAACAAACCCATCTACACCTAATGGTAATTCAACGATAAGTCCTTTCTCAATTATTCTAACAACCTTACCTTCCGTAGAAATGCCTACCGCATAACCAGATTCAAAATTATCCCAAGGATTATCTTCAATTTGTTTATGACCAAGTGATATTTTTCGCTGCTCTGTATCAATATTAAGCACTACAACTTCGATTTGATCTCCTTTTTTAACAACTTCGCCGGGGTGACGAATCTTCTTAGTCCAAGATAAATCAGAAATGTGAATCAAGCCATCTATTCCCGGTTCCAATTCCACAAAAACACCAAAATTTGTTAAGTTACGTGCAACCCCATTGTGTTTTGAACTAACAGGATACTTCTTAAGTAACTCTTCCCAAGGATCAGGTGTTAGTTGTTTCATTCCAAGAGAAATTTTCTTTTCTTCTTTATCAAGACTTAGAATTACAGCTTCAACAATCTGTCCCATAGCCACAAATTGAGATGGGTGACTGATATGTTTTGTCCAGCTCATTTCCGAAATGTGTATCAATCCTTCTATACCTTTTTCAATTTCGATAAATGCACCATAATCTGTTAGTGATACGACTCTACCGGATACCTTGTCATCAATTTTGTATTTAGACTCAATATCATCCCAAGGATGTGGTTGCAATTGTTTTAAACTGAGTGATATTCTTTTTTTCTCGGTGTCATAATCTGTAACAACAACTTTAATAACTTGGTCAAGACTTACAATTTCACTTGGGTGAGTTATTCTACCCCAACTCAAATCTGTAATGTGAATTAATCCATCAACACCACCTAAGTCAACAAATACTCCAAAGTCAGTAATTGCTTTAACAGTACCTTCGATTACTTGTCCCTTCTCCAATTTTTCAAGAATTTCTTTTCTCTGATCTGCAATAGTTTCTTCAATTAGAGCTTTATGGGAGACAACAACATTTTCAGTAGGAACATTAATTTTAACAATTTTAAAATCCATTGTCTGACCAACAAAAGAATCAAAATCTCGAACTGGCCTTACATCAATCTGTGAACCTGGCAAGAATGCTTCAATACCAATCAAATCAACAACCATTCCACCTTTAATTCTTTTAAGAATTTTTCCTTGAATAACTGTTTCATTTTCATGAGCATCCACAATTTTTCCCCAGATCTTTAGAAAATCTGCTCTCTTTTTACTGAGAACCAAATTTCCCTCTTCATCTTCCACGCTTTCAATAACAATATCAACTTCATTACCGAGTTTAATTTCTTCGGTTGAAGCAAATTCTGAAGTAGGTATTGACCCGTCCGATTTGAAACCTACATCTAATACAACATTATCGCCTGTAATACCGACGATTTTTCCTTTAATGATTTCTCCTTCTCTAATATTTCTGAAGGAAGAAGAATATAACTTGTCGAGCATGGCTAATTCATTTTCGTCATACTCATCAACGTTAAAGAATTTTGATTTAGTAGCTGAATCATCATTTCTTACATCAACATTCTCGACTTTCTCGTTTTCGAACATTTAACCTCCATAAAGATCTGCATCAAATCTCTCCGCCATCAAGAAAGACTTACGCAGTAAAAATTAAGTTTTACATAATTTAATTACAATGACTTATATTTAGTTTTTCTGAAATTTTTTCAAGAATTAAATTCACTTCTTCATCAATAGATAAATTTGTTGTATCAATTTCAATAGCATCGTCTGCTTTTTGTAATGGACTAATTACACGATTGCTATCAATATTATCACGTTTCTCAAGATTCTTTTTTGTATCCTCCAAAGAAATTTTTTCCGCTCTTTCAAGAAATTCCTTATATCTTCTTTTTGCTCTTTCATCAATTGATGCGGTTAGAAATATTTTTACATCAGCATCTGGAAAAACAACAGTTGTGGTGTCCCTTCCTTCTGTTACCAGATTATTTGTAAGTCCGATTTCTTTCTGCATCCTAACAAGTTCTTTCCTTACTTCAGGAATTACACTTACTTCACTGACTTTTGAATTTACTTCGGGCGTTCTTATCTTATCTGTTACATCCTTATTATTTAGAATTACTCGTGTAACACCAGATTCAAAATTTAAATCTATTTTTATTTTCTTAACAGCTTCTTTAATTTTATTAACATCATCAACAATTTGATTTTCTATAGCATAGTAAGTAATCGCTCTATACATAGCACCTGTATCAAGGTATAAAAATCCTAACTTTTCAGATATTATTTTTGCAACTGTACTCTTTCCTGAACCAGCCGGTCCGTCAATTGCTAATATAATTTTTTTTGACATAGAAAATAATTATAACAAAATAAAATATTTTATCCAAATTATTTATAACTTAATACTTTAAAAACTATGTAAATAATATCAAATTTACTCTTTAAGCGTTGTAATTTATGTCAAAATCCGATTTTCATAGTTTTTTAACTTAATTTTTACTATCTTTAAAACGTAATTGTGTTTACATAATTAGTATGAAAAAGAGGTAATGAAATGAATAATTTGAAATTTATCTGCATAATTTTATTGATTTTATTCTCATTTTCAAATTGTAAATCGCAAGAAAATAAAGAAAACCGACAACCGGTATTTGCCGGTCAATTTTATCCTTCTGATAAGAAGGAACTTGAAAATACTCTAAAAGAATTATTTAATTCAGCAGTACCAAGGCAAGAGGATATCAAGGTCCTTGCGATAATCTCGCCTCATGCAGGATATATTTATTCAGGTGAAGTAGCAGCTTCAAGTTTTAATCAAATTGATAGAAATAAAAATTATCAGAACATTTTCATACTTGCTTCAAGTCATCGGATAGCATTCGAGGGAGCTTCGATTTATTCTCAAGGTGATTTTATCACTCCTTTGGGAAACGTTAAAGTAAATACAGAATTAGCCAATTCATTGGTTGAATCATACGATTTTTTTTCATCCCGTAAAGATGCTCATATATCCGAGCATAGCTTGGAAGTTCAGCTTCCATTTTTACAGTATGTTATGACAAAAGATTTTCAAATAATTCCTATTGTCATAGGTGCACAAACCGTTGAAACTTGCGAGAAAATAGCTGAAGCTTTAAAACCATATCTCAATGAAAATAATCTGTTTATTATTAGTACTGATTTTTCACATTATCCCGATTATGAAAACGCAAAGGTTGTTGATGAAATAACTGCAGATGGCATTTGCTCAAATTCCACAAATATTTTGGTAAATACTCTTAATTCAAATGCAAAAAAAAATATTCCTGAATTGGCAACAAGTCTCTGCGGTTGGTCAAGTGTTCTCACATTACTTTTTATTACTGAGGAAATTGATAATATTGAATATCAAAAATTACTTTACAAAAATTCTGGTGACAGCAAAACCGGAGATAAAAATAAAGTAGTAGGTTACTACTCAATCATTGTAACAAAAAATAATATGGAGGAGGAAATGGGTTTCCAATTAAATGATGATGAAAAAAAAGAATTACTTAAAATAGCAAGGAATACATTAGAACTGTATCTTGATAATGGGAAAATTCCTGAAGTTGAAGTTGCTAAATTATCTGAAAATTTGAAAACAAAATGTGGAGCCTTTGTTACCTTACATAAAGATGGGGATTTAAGAGGTTGTATTGGAAGGTTTGATGCATCCTCACCGTTATATTCAGTAGTGCAAAATATGGCTATTGCATCATCAACGCAAGACCCAAGATTCTATCCTGTTACCCGCGATGAATTAGATGAATGCGAAATTGAAATATCTGTTTTAACTCCGATGAAAAAAATAAAATCAATAGATGAAATTCTATTAGGAAAGCATGGTATCTATATAAAAAAAGGTTATTCGACAGGAACATTTCTACCACAGGTTGCAACAGAAACAGGGTGGACAAAAGAGGAATTTCTCGGTCATTGTGCTCAAGATAAAGCAGGTATCGGTTGGACCGGTTGGAAGGAGGCAGATATCTATATTTACGAAGCTTTGGTATTTAGCGAAGCTGATTTTGAGGAATAATGTAAAATAGTAATGCAATCAAATTTATTTATTATAGAAATATTAACAATCATAATAATTGCTTATCTGATAACACTTATATTAAGCAAGACTAAAATTATTAAAATTAATACTCACCGAAAAATTTGGAATTTATTTTTGCTGATTACTTTTTCTGTGTCAGGAATACTAGGTGTCTTATTAATCATTCAAATTAATTATGATGTTAACTATCCTATAACAGACGATATGCTCGTTTGGTATTTCAATTTTAGTATAGGAATGTTTTTAATAGGTATATTTCATATTGGTTGGCACTTAAAATATTTTAAGAATATTTTTAAAAAGGAAGATATTATCATAGACAAAGAGTTTGAACCAAAAAAAGTGCTCAAGGAAAGAAAAAGAAGTAAATTTAAAATCATCAAAATAGATTTTCTGATAATATTTATTCTCGGAGTTGTTACACTTGTTTCACAGATAATTTTACTTAGAGAATTTTTATCAGTATTCAATGGAAATGAACTTGTCATAGGAATTATCCTCTGCAATTGGATGTTGCTCACTGGATTGGGAGCTTATACGGGTAAATATCTTCATCGATTGAAAAATGCAATAAGCTTAATTATAGGTTCACTTTTTATTCTTGGATTATTACCCATCATAATTGTTTTTATGATTAATTTTCTGAAGAACATTGTCTATCCAATCGGTAGTATGATTAGTCTAATCCAGATTTTGTATTCTTCTTTTGTGCTGTTGTTACCATTTTGTTTTACTTCAGGTTTGTTGTTTACTCTGGCATCAAAATATTTTTCGGATAAATACCAAGATAATTTAATTAGTAAAATTTATGGTTACGAGGCAATTGGAAGCATTGTTGGTGGACTGCTATTTAATTTTGTGCTAATTTATATATTAACCACTTTTCAAATACTTGCGTTGATTTCTGTTGCAACATTAATAATTTTATTTGTCTTCGCCAACAAAGTTGGAAAATATATCCTTGCTTATATGAGTATCTTTATTGCGATTGTAATTGTTCTAATAAATTTTTCCTTTGATTTAGACAAGGAAGCAAAAAGTTTTTTGTACGTTAATCAAAAGATTGAGTTGATTCAAGATACGCCCTTTGGAAATTTAGTAATAACCAGAGATGCAGACCAATTTAATTATTTTGAGAACAACAATTTATTGTTTACTACGAATTCGATTGTTGAGAACGAGGAAGCAGTTCACTATGCAATGTTACAACATAAAAACCCGAAAAAAGTTTTACTTCTCTCAGGTGGTATATCAGGAATGACCGAGGAGATATTAAAATATGATATTATAAGAATTGATTATGTTGAAGTCAATCCTGCAATAATTGATATCGGTAGAAAATATACCAATTCTTTGAACAGTGTAAGAATAAATTCGATTGTAGAAGATCCAAGATTATTCTTGAAAAGCACGGATAGCTTGTATGATGTAATTTTAATTAATATACCGGAACCATCTACAATGCAAATCAACAGATATTTTACGCTTGAGTTTTTCACCGAGTTAAAAAAGCATTTAAATGTTGATGGAGTGGTAGCTTCTTATTTGTCTTCAACTGAAAATTATCTTAGCGAAGAATCACAGAGGATTAATTCGATTTTATATAATACAATAAAAAAAGTTTTTTCAAATATTATTATAATTAATGGAGGAAGAAATTATTATATTTTTTCAGATGCTGAGTTGTCTAGAGATATTCCAAGTCTTGTCAAATCAAAAAAAATAAATAATTTATATGTAAATCAGTATCACTTAGATACATTGACACTAAATCAGCGAAGTGATTTTATATTAAGTAAATTGCAAAAAGATGTCGAAATAAATACCGATTTCAAACCTAATGCATATTTTCAACAATTATTACTTTGGCTGAGCCATTTTGATTTTAATTATTTTGTTATTATCGGATTTGTTGTTTCAATATTAACAATTATCTTCTGGAAACTAAATCCGATTACATTTGGAATCTTTACTGCAGGTTTTTCTGCATCATCTTTCGAAATGATTTTAATCTTTGCATTCCAGATTTTTTATGGATATGTATATCAGATGATAGGAATAATAATTACAATTTTTATGTTAGGATTAGCGATCGGTGCTTTATATCATAAAAAGATATTGAAACAAGTAAACTACATTTCTTTTTTAAAAACTCAAATAATAATTTTTGTTTATTCTGTTTCTGTTCCCATTGTTCTCATCTTATTGAAAAATTTTAATCTTGGAAATTTTATTATTCAACTATCCTTAGCTTTTATGGTCTTTACAATAGCGTTTCTTGTCGGAGTACAGTTTTCAATTGCTTCAAAGATTAATGTCGAAAATATTTCGAAGAGTGCTGCAACTTTATACGGTGTTGACCTATTAGGGGCAGCAATTAGTATTTTAATTTTAATATTATTTTTAATTCCGATTTTTGGAATTATAAATGTTGGATTTTTTATTGCTATTTTAAACTTAATAAGCATATTTATTTGTCTAATAAACAAGAAAAAATATTTAGGTAATTAAAGCTATGGATAAAAGAAAATTTATAAAAGTTTGCTCACTAGGAATTGGTGGTTTAATAACTGGGGTTATTA
>JAFGID010000185.1 GCA_016929735.1 Ignavibacteriales bacterium
ATTGTTATTTTTCATTAATATTCATAAATTTGTAACCTTTATTAAAATAAATAGAGTAAAAAATGAAAAGAACATTTCAACCGAGCAATCGTAAGCGAAAAAATAAGCACGGGTTCAGAGAAAGAATGTCAACCAAAAACGGACGAAAAGTACTAGCAAGTCGAAGAGCAAAAGGTAGAAAGAAATTAACAGTTAGCGATGAAAAATAATTTTGAAAAAGTTTGGCCTTTCAAAAAAGGAAAAAATTAAAAGTAAAAACGAATTTGCTTTAGTTTATTCTGAAGGAAATGTCATTTATTCAAAAGGAAATGTATTAAAAGCAAATTATTATAAAATTGAAAACCCTGAAAAACTTGAAATCAAAGTTGCTTTTGCTGTTCATAAAAAATCTGGTATTGCCGTCTGGCGTAATAGAATAAAAAGATTACTAAGAGAAGCATATCGTTTGAATAAAGAAATTTTATCTTCAAATCTTAATAATTTATTTCTGCTGATTGTTTTTTCGCCTAATGCTCTTAAAGAAAAAAATAATAAAAAAATTAAATATCAGGATATTTGTCCCGAGGTGATAAGTATCTTAAATCAAATTAAGGAAAAGGTGGTATGAAACATTTTTTCATATTGCTAATAAAATTTTATCAAAAAACAATTTCACCTCTGTTTCCTCCGAGTTGTAGATTTTACCCAACCTGCTCAGATTACTCAATTGAAGCATTTAAAAAATATGGTGTTTTCAAAGGTGGGGCAAAATCAATATGGAGAATCTTGCGTTGTAATCCGTTTAATAAAGGGGGAATTGATCATCTTAAATAATTTACTGGAGTTTTAATGGATAAAAAAACTATTCTTGCATTTGTAGCAATGGGGGCAATTTTCATTATTTGGATGTATTTGAATACTCCCGAGCCTCAACAACAAAAACAACAAACAGATTCGACACAGGTAAAAACCGACTCTATTATTAGTCCTCAAATTGATACGATAAAAACTCAAGAAATAGATAAAATTGCAATAACAGATGCACGTTTTATTTCTGTAGATACCACAGAAAGAATAATAACAATCGAGACTGATTTGGCAATAGTTGAATTGACAAATAAGGGGGGAGGTTTCAAGAAATTATATCTGAAAGAATATAAAGCTTGGTATCATGGACTGGTTAAAGATGAAAATGATTTTTATGGAAAGCACGTTCAGTTAATAAATGAGAAGGGGCAAAGCGTATTTAATATATCATTTGCTACCCTTAGTGAAGTTATAAATACAGGAAATATATTTTTTGGAAGCGATAAGAATGGAACCTATTATAAAATTTCAGGTGAACAAAGTTTTGATATTAGTTACACGTATAAGTTAGACGAAGAAAAATCAATTATTAAAACTTATAAATTTTACGCGAATGATTATGCTGTTGATTTTGTGGTAGAGCTAAATAATATGCAGGATATAATAAGTGGATACAGGTATGATGTAGTTTGGGAAAATGGAGTAAAATTCAACGAGAAAAATTCTCAGGAGGAAGCTACATACTCGAATTCGAGTGTTTATGCTGGAGATGAGTTGACAATTGTTGACGTTAGCTCTGCTGGAGAAAAAGTTAAGCAGGATATTAATGGAAAAATTGATTGGGTGTCAGCACGAAGTAAATATTTTACCGTAATTATTGCTCCCGAAGAAAAAAATTCAGAGAGTGGTGCGCATTTTATAGGTGAATTTCTTGTCAAAAATAATAAAATTGCCGGCGAACTATATGATATCAGTATGAAAATTCCGATGAAAAATCCACAAAGGCAGGTGGATAAGTTTAAGCTATATATCGGACCCATAGACTATGATATTTTAGAATCTTATGGGCAGAAATTCGAAGAAATGTTTGATTGGGGTAGCTTTCTTGGATTAGGTTTTATTATGCGTCCGATTTCTGAATATATATTTTTACCATTACTTAAATTCTTACATTCCTTTGTACCTAACTATGGTTTGGTAATTATTTTATTTTCAATAATTATAAAGCTTTTACTTTTCCCTCTTACAAGGAAAAGTTATAAAGCAATGCGAAAGACGCAAGCATTGCAACCAAAAATTGCTGAGATAAAAGAAAAGTATGGTGATGATAAACGTAAGGTTCAAGAAGAAACGATGAAATTATACCGCACGTATGGGATAAATCCAATGGGGGGATGCCTTCCATTACTACTCCAAATGCCCATATTAGTCGCTCTATGGAGTTTGTTCAGAGTTGCAATTGAAATAAGACAGCAACCATTTATGCTGTGGATTAATGATTTATCCGTTCCTGATGTTATATTTACATTACCAAAATGGTTTCCATTATTCAGTCAAGTTAGTGGACTTGCACTATTACTTGGTATTTCAATGTTCATACAACAAAAAATGACAATGAGGGATCCGAGTCAAAAAATGTTACTCTATATGATGCCCATTTTAATGTTGATGATATTTATGCATTTGCCTTCGGGACTTAATTTATATTATCTTGTGTTTAACCTTTTATCAATCTATCAACAAAAATATATGGGTAAGAAAAAGGGCGAGGAAGACCTTGTGCCTGTTGCACCAAAAGACAGGAAAAAAGGATTTATGGCACGATTGTCTGACGCAGCAGAGCAACAAAGGAAGATGCAGCAAAAGGGTAAAAGACGATAAACATTAATTTTTATCTTAAACCCAATTCTTGATTATTAGAGTTGGGTTTTATTTTGTGTATGAGAAAAACATTTAAAATATTATTTATTTTTTTATCATTAAATTTTGTATCTTTATCTCAAGATACAATTACTCTTTCTCTCAAGTATTCAAACCACCAACTTCCTTTTGGCTTAATAGAAAAAGTACCAAGCAACTCGCCCAATATCGGCTTGGTTTTAAGTGGTGGTGGTTCGCGTGGAATTGCACACTTAGGCGTAATTAAAGCTTTGGTTGAAAATAATATTCCGATTACTCATATTATCGGAACAAGTATGGGAAGTATTGTCGGTGGTTTTTTTTCAGCAGGGTATAGTATTGAGGATTTAGATAATTTAATTTCTGAAGCTGATTGGAATCAATTCTTGGCTATAAATGAAACCGAAAGGAAAGAATTATTTGTTGACCAAAAAATTACTGAAGACAAAGCAATTTTTGCATTACGTCTTGATGGATTAACACCTGTTTTGCCTACCTCAATAAATTCAGGACAGAGAGTCGCAAATTTTTTAAATCTTTTATCGTTAAATGCACCGTTGCATAATGAGATAGATTTTTCAAAACTGCTATACAAATTTTCAGCTGTATCAACTGATTTGGTAACTGGTAATACAGTCGTAATTAATGACGGTTCATTACCAAAAGCAATACGTGCAAGTTCAAGTGTTTCTTTTTTGTTGGCTCCGGTAAAAATGGATTCTTTGCTTCTTATTGATGGAGGATTAGTAGCAAATATTCCAGTTAAAATTGCAAGGGACCAAAAATGCGATATTGTAATAACCTCAAATACGGTTAGCCCATTACTTGAGCGAGAAGAACTCGATTCACCAATTAATATGGCAGACCAGATACTAAGTATTCCAATGAAAATTATTAATGAGCAAAATTTGGATTTGTCCGATATTGTGATTAAACCAGATTTAATTGGCAGGAAGAATACCGATTTTACGAATACTACGGAGATGGTAGAGGCTGGTTATTTGGCAACCCTCGAACAGTTAGCAGATATTAAAATTATTGTTGAGCACCACTTCAAAGATAATTTGGATGTTGAAGAATTTTTAATTTCCAATCTAACAACCGACTCAAATCCGACACAAGAAGAAATTAAGATGTTTGAAAAATATAAAAATAAAGATTCTTTGTCTAACAAAGATTTACTCTTCGAGATTAGCTCAATGATGGAAAGTGGTGATTATGAAAATATTAAAATTATACTTTTACCAATTGAAGGACAGACAATATTAAAACTCAACATTTCTGAAAATCCAAAAATTAAATCAATTGAATTAATCGGGGCAAATATCATCGAGGAGGATTCAATTTATTCACGACTCAATATTTTAGAAAACAAAGCATTCAACGCAAAGAAAATTCTCTTAGCGCTGCTTGATGTATTAAGGTATTATAAATCTGAAGGTTTTTCTCTTGCAGAAATTAACAAAGTGAATTTTATTGAAGAAAGTGGGGAACTTGAGATTTTTTTATCAGAAGGAATAATATCAGAGATAAAAATTATTGGCAATGAAAAAACTAATCGTGATTTAATTACTCGCGAATTGGATTTTTCAGTTAATTCATATTTTAAATATGATGATGCAATAAAAAGTTTGGATAATTTACGAAATACAAGATTGTTCAATGATGTGGAATTATCAATTGAAAAATCAAGTGATAAAAATATAGTTGTCCTAAAAGTCGAGGAAAAAATAAGTAGTCTTCTTCGCTTTGGACTTAGAGCAGATAATGAATATCTTACACAGATATCAATGGATATAAGGAATGAAAATTTATGGGGGAGTGGCACTGAAATAGGAGCAATTATTTCTGCTGGATCAAGAAGTCGAAGTATCATTCTTGAACATAAATCAAACAGATTGTTTGATACGTATATCAATTATAGAATTGCTGCTTATCTAAAAGGCGTTGATATTTATACATATAGTGAAGATGTAACAGATAAGCCAACAGTTAATTCAAGAACAAGGTACGGAGAATATCGACAAACATATCTTGGTGCATCATTGGGTATAGGTTTTAATGTAGGTAAGTTTGGAAATATATTATCTGAATTAAAGTACCAATCAGAGAAAATAAGTAACATCAGTAATTTTTTTATTGATTATATGAAGGTTAATATCGCATCATTAAAATTAAGTCTCTTAATTGATACACAAGATAAATATCCCTATCCTGATAATGGATTCTTAATAAGTGGATATTATGAGATGGCTCAAAAATTTTTCGGCAGTCAATTGGGTTATGTAAAAGCATATTTCGAATATAATGGATACTTTAGTTTAAGTAAGTTGTTTACGGTAAAAACAATGTCAAGAATTGGTTATGGAGATAATACTTTACCATACACTCAATATTTTTCTCTTGGGGGGCAGTATTCTTTTTTGGGATTAAGAGAATATGAATATGTAGGAAGGCAAATATTCATTTCATCGCTTGGGCTTAAATACAAATTGCCATTTAAAATATTTTTTGATAGTTATGCGCAGGTAAGGTATGACCTCGGTTCAGTTTGGGCATATCAGGAACAAATAAGGTTTAAGGATTTGAAGCACGGAATCGGCCTAATTTTATCATTTGATACACCTCTCGGGCCTGCTGATTTTTCTGTTGGTAAAAGTTTCTATATAATAAGGTCATTAGCTGATAGTCAAATAAGTTGGGGCCCAACATTTTTTTATTTTAATATTGGTTATTATCTAAGATGATTTTAAAAGACTCGTATTAAATTGCCGTAAAATAAAAATCTGAGTCATTCTAAAATTTAATTGGATTTTTCTTTATTATTTATTCTGATTGATTCGTTTGTATTCCACCAGTCAGTCGGTAGCTCAATGATATAATCAACAAATTTATCATCATCCTGAAACTGAAGATTGTCTTTATATGATTCCGAATTTTGCCAGATTGAATTTAACAATGAAGTAAGAAATAAGTTTTGTAATCTTCTACTTATTTTATTATTGACGAGGATAGCATCAGAGTTGCGTGCAAATAGAACAATCGGAATAGTAGAAAAAAATATTTTGAAATCGAGAAAGAATGATTTGAATTTAAAATAAATCAAGTCTAAAGCAATCAAATCCCTAATTCCCCTTGTCCTATCCCCAAATATTTGCCACAGTCCAGTCAAACCCGGTTTTGCTTCGATCTGTTTTCGCTTTTCATAATACTTAGGATATTCGTTTTTCATTATCTCTAGATCGTTTATCATAAGTGGACGTGGTCCGATAAAACTCATTTGTCCCAAAATAATATTTAATAATTGAGGTAGTTCATCAAGTCCGGATTTCCTTAACCAACCAGCAAATGGTGTAATTGATGTCGCTAAATTTTTCTTAAAAAAAATATCATTCGTTCCAGTATGATTTAATAACGCTTTATCTTTTTCTTTAATTGTTTTGAACTTAAAAATATTGAATTTAAAATTTTCTAATGTAAGTCCCCGCTCCTGAATAAAAATAGGGAATTGTCTTAATTCAATTAAAAGAATAATGGTGAACAGCAACATAATAGGAAGTGTAATGATGAAAAGTATTATTCCACCTAAAAAATCTAAAAGTCGTTTTATTATTTTGTAATTCATTGAAGAGATTGCTTAACTGAATAATAAGGTCCACAAAATATAATCTAAAATTAAAATCATCGCAGCGCAAAGAACGAAAGAACGTATTGTGGAATTTCCAACTCCTTCTGCTCCTCCTTCGGTTCTAAAACCGATATAACAACCAATAAGAGCAGTTACACCTCCAAAAAACAATCCTTTCATTACGCCAAATACAAAATCCCATATTTCAAAATATCTTTTTGCTGATTCAAAAAAAACTGCGAATGAAACATCGAGAAAATAATTTGATATTAGAAATGCGCCAAGTACTGCTATTATATTTGCAAAAATAACAAGAATAGGTAGCATAATTATTGATGCCACGAAACGTGGCATAGCTAAAAATCTTACAGGGCTTATACCCATTGTTTCAAGTGCATCAATTTGTTCGGTTACTTTCATTGAACCTAACTCAGCAGCTATTGACGAACCAACTCTTCCTGCTAAGACTAAAGCTGTAAGTACCGGGCCAAGTTCTGTAATAATCGCTCTGCTTGTAGCAGTTCCAAGGAATGAAAGCGGAGCAATGCCTGATAATTGGTATGCTGCTTGCCATGCTGCAACTGCACCGGTGAAGCTGGCAATAACGAAAACCAATGGCAATGAATTTACACCTATATGTTCCATCTGGTAAAGAACTAATTTTCTACTTTTAATTATGTTAGGAAAATATCGGATAATTTGAACTAATAAACGAGCAACCTGACCAAACTCATCAAAAAAGTTTATTGTTTTTCTACCGATTTTTTCAAAAAAATTTACAAACATTTAACTTACCAAATATTTTTGATAATATTTGTTTTACGATTGCAATATACATAAAGTAACTCTTTTTTGAAAAGGAAAATAAAGTGATGCTGTAAAATTTGGAGTTATTTTAATCTATTTTTTTCCAAAAATAAAATTCTTTCTGAGAGTTTTGGATGAGTTCCTGCTAACTTCACTTTTCTATAAGTTTCGTACGAAAGTAATACACTATCTGGATTTTTAATAAGAACTTTTAGCAACGATTGATATTCTTCTTGATTTATTTTATTATCCCTTTTAATATTATCAAACAAATTCCAGTTAACGACTTTACTTGGCTTTTCAGTGTAAAATTGTAGCAGTTTTCTGTTTATTCTTTTATTTTCTTTTAATATAGTTTCTTCGGGTATTTTTAGTTTTAATTCTTTTAGTTCTTTTGATTGAAAAGTAATTTTTACCGCATTTTTAATTTGTTCAGGCGAAGTAACAATTTCCGGTAAGTTTTTTTCCACCAATTCAATAATATTACTCAAGTAATTAATTGACAACTTTTTATCCTTCCTAATCATTCTTAACACTAATTGAAGATAGTAATGATATACGTCAATGTTTTTCGCTACCGTCAGAAGTCCATTTATGAAATTTAATTTTCCATAATTTTCTGCAGCATAATAATCCGACAAATATTCCAATACCTTTGATTTTGAAACACCAATTAAAGCATAAAAAATTCCAATAATAAAAAATGTCGAAAAAAAGAAAAACAATAATATTACAAGTTCACTATTTGTTATTATGCTTAAGTATGCTGGAAGTAAACCGATTAGAAGAAAAACAAATATTCGCGAGCGGAATAGCGGAAACATATATTTGTAGAAATGAGCAGCTTCGTGTGCAATAATAGCTTTCAATTCAAATTCATTTAACCTATAAAATTGTGATTCAGAAATATAAATTGCGTTGACAGATTTAATAAAGTTAAAAAACAGTGAGTTGATCGTAAAAACCCCCAAATGTTTTTCTCTCATTAAATAAATTTTTGGTTTTTCTCTACGATTAAATTTTTCAATCACCTCGTAAAATATTTCTTTGATTTTTTTAATCGTAAAATTTCCAATCGTAATCGAATCATCTATATTAAGCAGAAGTTTTTTTCGCATAAAGATCATTGCGATATATGGTTTGGTAAAGAAAAATAAAATCAAACCTAAACTTAAAAAAATAATAAAAAAGTGAGTTTCAGTTTTTGCTACATCAATGAGTTTGATGGAAAGGTATATATTGGCAGTAATAACTAAAAAGAGCGTAATATAGTTTAGAATAACAAAGACTTTAAATGAAGTTTCTAGTTTATTTTTATCTGGTATTTTAGTGGGTATTATAAATTCTTCCATTTTACAAAATTAAATTTAATTTCTGTATGAAAATAACAATATTTTTTTAAATGAAAAATCATACATTATATTATCTTACAAAAATAAAAGTAAAAAAATGGGATAATTTTATGGAAAAGCATATTTGTCCATTCTGGGTGGGTTATTTTTTAGCATCGCCAATAAGAAAACTGTACCATAATCCGAATAAGATATTATCATCCTATGTCAGACAGAATATGAATGTAATTGACATTGGAAGTGCTATGGGTTTTTTCAGTTTACCATTAGCAGAAATGGTCAAACCGAATGGAAAAGTTTTTTGTGTAGATGTCCAAAAAAGGATGCTTGATGTACTTAAAAAGAAAGCAAAGAAGAAGAAATTGACTGAACAAATAGAGTTTATTTATTGTACTGAGAAAACTTTGGACATCGACCATCTTAAAGAGCAAATAGATTTTGTGCTTGCCTTTGCTGTATTGCACGAACTACCAGAAACGAAAAAATTTTTCGAGGAAATTTATTCAGTTATGAAAAAAGGAAGTAAAATTTTAATTGCCGAACCAAAGGGTCATGTTTCAAATGATGATTTTGAAAGAACTTTATTATTAGCTAAAGAACAAGGTTTTAATATTATTTCTTCACCAAAAATTGCTAAGAGTCATAGTGTGGTGTTGGATAAGAATTGATTGTGCAAGCAATTTATGATAAATAAAAAATTTTTAGTATTTTTGAAAAAGTTTATACAGAAATAATGAACATAATAGAATAAACACAATTTATCACAGTCGGTACAATGTAATTATGAAACTTCGAAAAGCCATTTTTGATATTGCAATTTTAATAGCATTATTAAGTTGTTCCGAAGATAATAATATTGTTGAATCACAACAAAGTTGGTTATGTGGAACAGTTCCTGATACAAGATGGACACAATATGTGACGAACGATAGTCTAATTGGCAGTTGGACTATTACTACAATTCAATATAGCAAAGGTCAAGGACAGGTACATCTCTTTGACACATCTTATAATTTAAACGCACCACTTATCTTAAATCCATATAATTCAGGAACAATTTACTCCTTACCATTAAATTGGATTCTTACAGCTTCAACATCTAATTCTCCTAGATTAATAATTACAAATATTGATACTTTATTTCCATTTAAAATAAAGTTTATTCATAATAATATCGCAGAAATATATCCGCAATCACCACCTAGCACAAAAATCAATTCGGGCTTCTTTGCAACTGCAGGAAAAGGTGAAAAAGGTCAATGGGAACAGGTATATATTAGTTTTAGAAGAAATTAAACACATAGCATGATGTATCATTATTCCCATTCATTAAGAATTATTAAAATCTTATATTAAACTTTTTCTCTTTTTCCTTTGAAAAATCCCTGTTTATTTTTTCTCTTTAAGAAATTTCTATTTTTTCTTTATCTTTCCAATGCAAAATTTTATTATTTCAATAAATTTCAAAAACGGTTATGTTAAAAGGAATTTTAATCACACTATTTGCAACAGTTGTTATTTTGATTTTTGCTAAATCACTTTATGATGAAGGTGAGCAAAATATCAAACTTGAGGAACTAAAACAAAAATATTCGTTAAGAAAGACACCTTCTGTTGACCATTCTAGACTGTCTGAATTAAAAAAGAATTTTCGCACACCGCAAGATGTAACTGAAGCATGTAATTCGTGTCATACAGAAAGGCACAAGGAAATTATGTCATCATCTCATTGGAATTGGGAACGGGTCTCTTATGTAGAAGGAAGAGGAATAAGATATTCAGGTAAGAGGAATGTCATCAATAATTATTGCATTGGTGCTAGCTCGAATGAACTTGCTTGTGCAAGTTGTCATATAGGATTCGGGATGACTAACGATGAATTTGATTTTAAAAATGCCAGGAATGTTGATTGTATGGTTTGCCACGATAATAGCGAGGAATATATTAAAGCATCCGCATTGGCAGGCTACCCGGATAGAACGGTGAATCTTACCAAAGTTGCACAAAGTGTTGGATTGCCAAATAAGAGCAATTGTGGTGCCTGTCATTTTTATAGTGGCGGAGGCAACAACGTAAAGCATGGTGACCTTGAAGAAGCGTTATTTGATTGCAACCGGGATGTTGATGTTCATATGGCTTCAAATGGAATGGATATGGTTTGCACTGATTGCCATACTGCAGATAAGCATCAGATGCTTGGGAAATTATATTCCGTTTCTTCAGAAAACATTAATCGTTCAAGCTGCGAACAATGTCATACGAACACACCTCATCAGGATAGAATTATAAATTTGCATAATGCAAAAGTAACTTGTCAGGCATGTCATATTCCAATTTACGCAAAAGTAAATGCGACAAAAATGGAGTGGTATTGGTCAGAAGCGGGTGACTTAAAAAACAGTGAACCTTATTTTATCGAAGATAGCATGGGCAATCATTCATATCTTTCGATAAAAGGAAGATTTGTTTGGAAGAAAAATGTTAAACCGGATTATATATGGTTTAATGGAACTGCCGATCATTATATAATAGGTGATACAATTAAAACAGAACCTTTGATTCTAAATCCACTCTACGGTTCTTATGAAGACAAGGATTCAAAATTATATCCGGTTAAAATTCACATTGGCGACCAGATTTATGATACCAAATATAAAATGCTAATTCAACCAAAACTTTTTTCAGTTGAAAAAGGTGACAGTGGTTTCTGGGGAGACTTTAACTGGAAATTGGCTTGCGAAGCAGGAATGAGAATAGTTGGTCTGCCTTTTAGCGGTGAATATGGTTTTGTAAAGACGGAAATGTATTGGCCGGTCAATCATATGGTCAGTCCAAAGGAACAAGCCGTTACTTGTAATGAATGTCATACCAGAAATAACGGAAGATTGGTAAATGTTACTGGATTTTATTTGCCGAGTAGGGATAAAAACAATTTTGTTGATATATTGGGGATTTTAGCAATTGTGTTTTCTATCCTTGGTGTTATTGCTCATGGTGGAATAAGAACTTATCTTGCAATTAAAAACAAAAGAATAAATATTAACTTTTAATAGAATAAAATGAAAAAAGTTTTGATTTACAAACGTTTCGAACGTTTCTGGCATTGGAGTCAGGCGACTCTAATAATTTTTCTCGGCATTACTGGCTTCGAAGTACACGGCTCACTTGAAATTTTCGGTTTTGAAAAAGCTGTTTTGTATCACAGAATAGCAGCATATTTATTGATTGCATTAATTATGTTTGCAATTTTCTGGCATATTACTACTGGTGAATGGCGGCAATATATTCCTTCATTTAAAAATTTAAGGGCTCAGATTCAATATTATACAAAAGGAATATTTAAGAATGAACCACATCCAACAAAAAAAACAACTTTGTCAAAACTTAATCCGCTTCAAGCATTGACATATCTAATGTTCAAAGTAGTTCTTATACCTTTGGTTGTTATTACAGGATTGCTTTATATGTACCATCGAACTATTGATGATAATAATGTCGTTGTAGTGAGTGATATCGATTTAGAGTTAATAGCAGTTCTACATACATTGGGAGCATTTTTATTAATTGCATTTTTGATTGTTCATGTTTATATGACCACTACTGGAACAACACCTACATCGAATATTAAGGCAATGTTAACTGGTTATGAAGAATTAGAAGAAGAGGAGAAAAACGATGAATGAAAGAAAATATATGAATCCATATCTTGCTGGGGTTCTGTTGGGAATATTATTATTGTTAACTATTTACATTACAGGCAGAGGACTTGGGGCAAGTGGTGGAGTTAAAAGTTTTGTTGCAGGAGCTGTGAAAGTTATTGTTCCATCGCACTATGACAACACAAAATTTTATCAACAATTGGAAGCAGAAAGTCCGGGAGGACCTTTCAAAGCATGGTTGGGCCTTGAAATATTAGGTGTTCTTATTGGTGCATTCATCTCTGGGGCAATATCAAACAGATTGGCTTTGAAATTAGAAAAAGGGCCAAGGGTAACAAATAAAATGAGATTGATTGCTGCTGCTATAGGTGGTTTTCTGTTTGGTCTCGGTGCTTTGATTGGTAGAGGATGCACAAGTGGTGCTGCCTTGAGTGGTATGGCAGTTATGTCGCTTGGTGGCATTTTAACAATGTTTGCAATTTTCGGCTCGGCTTATGCAGTCGCTTTTTTTGTAAGAAAATTATGGATTAAATAATATGGGACCATTAGTACCTGAAGTATTTAGCAATGAATTTAATTTAATCATTGCTTTCGTAGTGGGGATTTGTTTTGGTTTTATTCTTGAACAAGCCGGTTTTTCTTCAACAAGAAAATTAGTTGGATTATTTTACGGATATGATTTTACGGTTCTAAAAGTGTTCTTTACTGCAGGTGTTACTGCAATGCTCGGAGTAATTTTATTTTCTCATCTCGGATGGTTAGATTTAAGTTTGATTTATATTAACCCAACTTTTCTATATTCTGCAATAATCGGTGGTTTAATAATGGGACTTGGATTTATTATTGGTGGGTTCTGTCCTGGAACAAGTTTTTGTGCTTTGGCAATTGGAAAAATTGATGCTCTTGCATTTGTAATTGGTAGTGCTGTTGGAGTTCTCGCGTTTATGGAAGGATATCCATTATTGGAAGGTTTGTACAAAGCGGAAAATTGGGGCTCAATTACCTTCCCGCAAATCTTGAATATTTCACCTGTTTTATTTGCTTTGACCATGACGTTGATGGCAATTGGTGCGTTTTATTTTACTACAAAAATTAAAAAGAAAGTCAATAAGGATAAAACTGAATTAAGTAAAAAACAAATCAGGGGAATTATTGGTTTTGCTATTGTTCCATTTATAATTTTATTTTATGTTGGAATTACACCAAGTTGGAAAGAGTCCATTTATACCCAGATTTGTAATGAAGAAATACTACAAAAATGTAATTTTCAAAAGATTTCAACTGATAAGTTAGCCTATGAATTGGTCAACAATTATTACAAAATAAATTTAATTGATGTTAGAACACCTGAAGAATACAAAGAATTTCATTTGCCATTAGCGATAAATATTCCGTTAGACAGTATGTTGAATCGTGAATGGAGTGGACTATTCAATCAGGATTTGAAGAAGAATATTTTTTATGCTGATACAATATGCAATGCTAATCGTGCTTGCATTATAGCTAAAAATATTGGAGACTCAGATAATTATATTTTAGTAGATGGTCCATATACATTTCATAATTTAATTTTTATTCCTACAAATCCCGGTGGCAATTCATCAAAAGAAGAATTGATGACATATAAGTTTCGGTTACAGGCTGGAAATGATATATTGGAATTGCAGAAAAAATTGAAGAATATTGGTTCTACCGAAAAAAAACAAGTCAGGAAAGTCAAAGGAGGCTGTGGCTAATTTGTATTTGGAACAGAGGGTTAATTAGCAAGTATAAGAGCGATAAAATTAAAATATTTAGTAGTTATGAAACAAATCAAATATCTAATATTTATAATTCCCATATTATTATATGGACAAAATAAAATTTTGATATATATGGATTTTGAACAGACAGACCATTTGAAAGCATATGGAATTACATATAGTGCATTGAAAGATGGCGCAATTGCGGATTGGTTGTTGAATTATAGAGGGGGTTCATTTTTAATTGATTATTCCGAAGAACTTGCCTTGAAATGCAGATTAAAAAATGTTTCCTTTGAAGTTGTAACAAGTCAGCAGGTAGTTGATTTATATGCTCTGGTCCAGAGTGAGGAACAAAATATGGAAGTAGTCCGATTGGAAAAAGCTCCAAACATTGGAGTATATGTTCCGTCTACTTTCGATCCATGGGATGATGCAGTTACTTTAGTGCTTGAATACGCAGAGGTTCCTTATGACAAATTGTGGATTGAAGAAATCTTAAGAGGGGATTTGGAAAAATATGATTGGCTTCATCTTCATCATGAAGATTTTACGGGGCAGTATGGAAAATTTTACGCAAGTTTTTACAATGCCCAGTGGTATATTGACCAGCAATTACAATACGAAAATCAAGCAAAAAAATTAGGATTCAAAAAAGTATCAGAGATGTTATTAGCTGTCGTTTTAACAATTAAGCAATATGTAGGGCAGGGAGGGTTTTTATTTGCGATGTGTTCTGCAACTGATGCTTTTGATATTTCACTTTCCGCACATAATGTTGACTTCATTGAAAAAATGTATGATGGTGATGCTGCAGACCCCGATGCACAAAAAAAATTAGATTTCAATAATACTTTTGCTTTTGAAAATTTCAAGTTGGAAATGAATCCAATGATATATGAGTATTCTAATATTGATATTCTACCACATGAAATTGGTAACCAAAATAATGATTATTTTACATTATTTGAATTTTCTGCAAAGTATGATCCAGTACCAACTATGCTTATACAAAATCACGTAGGAATAATAAAAGGTTTCATGGGACAAACAACTATGTTTCGAAAAAGTGTTATTAAAAAATCTGTTTATATTTTAGCGGAAAGAGCAGGAACTGATCAGGTTAAATATATTCATGGAAATTATGGCAGGGGAACATTTACATTCTATGGAGGACATGATCCCGAGGATTATCAGCATTTAGTAGGTGACCCACCAACCGAGTTAGATATTCATAAAAATTCACCCGGATATCGTTTAATTCTAAATAACATTCTCTATCCAGCGGCGAAAAAGAAAAAGCAAAAAACTTGAATAGTAATAATTGATGAGTGATTAATCCTTAGTGAATAATCTTATTTTTTTTGAAACCATTCTTATAACATAATATCAAAACAACTATGAAATTTATTAAAATTGAAGAAAAAGAATTACCTGTAAATAAAATTGTGTGTCTGGGAAGAAATTATTTTGGACATATTAAAGAAATGGGACACGAAAAAAATCCCGACCCTGTAATATTTTTAAAACCATCCTCATCACTAATTTTTTCTGGTGACAGTGTAATTAAACCCGACTTTACAAACAATCTACATTATGAGGTCGAATTGGTTTTAGTAATAGGAGAAAAAATAAAAAATGCTAATGATGAAATTGCAAATTCGGCGGTGGTGGGTTATGCTGTCGGTTTGGATATGACTTGCAGAGATTTGCAATCTGATGCGATAAAGAGAGGAGAACCATGGACGTTATCTAAATGCTTTGATACTTCTGCTGTTATTTCAGATATAACGCCAATTAACAAATATAAAGTTAATGGAAGCGAAAGCATCTCTTTGTATTTAAATAATGAATTAAGACAATCATCAACCTTAAGTAAGATGATTCTAAATCCGGTTGAAGTAATTAAATTTATCTCATCAAAGATTACAATAGAACCGGGTGATTTGATTTTTACTGGAACGCCAGAAGGGGTTGGACAAGCTAACATCGAAGATGAAATATTTGCATCAATTGAAAATATCGGTGAATTGAAAACAAAAATTATTTAATATAAATTAAGGATATTATTATGCCCGTATTTGAATACCAGTGTAAAGAATGTAGCACAAAATTTGAAATACTTCACAAATCAAGTGTAAATCAAGAGGAAATTATTTGTCCCAAATGCAATTCACGAAATGCAAAAAAACTCTTTTCAACCTTTAGTGCTTCAATGGAAACATCCGGCAGTAGTTGTGAAAGTGGAAATTGTGGATTAGCTAATAACTATCCAAGTTGCGCCAATGGAATGTGTGGATTGAATTGATAAAGAATTTTTACCTCGACTTCGCTCGGTAAACATTAGGAAATCTAGATTGTTGAGCGAAGTCGAAACAATCTATGTTTTTAAATAAACAATACTAAACTCACGGCCATAACAACCATCCCGATTATCATACCGAAAATTGATAAATGATGTTCTCCAAATTCTCTTGCAGAGGGGAGGAGCTCATCTAATGAAATGTAAATCATTATTCCTGCGACTGAAGAAAAGACAAGTCCAAAAACAAGGTCACTCATAAATTGATAAATAATAAAATATCCTACTAATGCTCCAATTGGTTCTGCTAAGCCGGATAAAAAGGAATAACCGAATGCTTTCTTTTTGTTTCCAGTGGCGTAAAAAATTGGAATTGATACTGCTATTCCTTCAGGTATGTTGTGAATTGCAATTGCAACTGCAATTGGAATACCGATAGACAAATCTTTTAATGCTGCAATAAATGTAGCGAGTCCTTCGGGAAAGTTATGTATCCCTATTGCAAGTGCAGTAAATAAACCTGTGCGAAGTAATTTTCTATTTTTATCAGCACTTGCAATTTTTTGGACCTCTTCAACCTTATGAATTTCGTGTGGGTTTTCACCGGTTGGAATGACTTTATCAATTATGCCGATAAGAAATATTCCTCCAAAAAATCCTGCTATTGTTAACCAGTTGCCAGCGGATTCACCGTAGGAACATATTAAGGTATCTTTTGCTTTCGAAAATATTTCAACTAATGAAACGTAAATCATCACACCGGCAGAAAAGCCGAGAGCAAATGATAAAAATTTTATGTTTGTTTGTTTAGTGAAAAATGCAAGAATACTTCCAATTCCAGTTGATAATCCGGCAAATAGGGTTAATAGAAAAGCAAGTAAAAGATTTTCTTCGTTCATATTTATTTAAATGTTAGAGGTCAGACGTCAAATGTCAGGCGCCAGACAAAAAGTATTTTATTAAATTTTTATAATATCACAATTAAAACGATTTTCTCATCATTTCGTATAACTTCAACTATTATTTGCTGTCCAACTTCAAAATCAGAAAGACGATTCATATATTCGTAAATATCATTCACAGGTTTACCATTCATTGCAACAATAATATCACCCTTCTGTATTCCAGCTACGTCTGCTGGTTTTCCTTTTTTGACACCATCTACTTTTAATCCTTTAATATTGGCTCCCGCGATGTCGGGCATAATTCCTAATGTTACCTTGTAACTTTTTTGGCTATCCTCGGCTTTTTCCTTCCCAGATTCTGTAAATAAGATTTCACTGTCTATATTACAAAATTTTTCTAAAAGATTGTAAACAAAATCACTTACCTCTTTATGTCCAAGTTGATTTATTTTATTAGGGGTATCTTCCGGGGTATGATAGTCGAGTGTAATCCCAGTAAAGAAAAATAAAACGGGTATATTATTAGTATAAAAAGAAGCGTGGTCGGACGGCCCAAAACCTTCGGGTGAAAATTTCAAATTTAAATCAGTTCCAGCCGCGACTTCTTTTATCATTCCCTCTAATCCTATTGCTGTACCTGTTCCGCCAATAGTCAAACCCTTTGTTTCAGGATCAAGACATCCAACCATATCCAGGTTGAACATAAATTTAATTTTATCTAAATCAAACAATGGATTGTTGACAAAATATTTCGAACCTAGAAGTCCCATCTCTTCGCCGTCAAAAGATATAAAAATAATGCTTCTTTTATTTTGTCTTGTGTTGGCAAACTTTTCAATTATCTCGATTATTGATGAAACACCACTTGCATTATCATCTGCACCAAAATGAATCGCATTTGTATCTGGTCTTCTTGAACCAGAACCTTCACCTCCCCAACCGAGATGGTCGTAATGAGCACCTATAACTATGTATTCATTTTTTAAAACAGGGTCATTCCCTTCTAGTAAAGCGACGATATTTTTCGCCTGCGCTTCTACTCGAATTAAGTCTATCTCCGCTTTAACTTTTTGTTCATATATAAAGCTGCTTGGTGTCATTGTTCTGTTTATTTCATCTTCCAAAATAGATATGTTAGTTCGTATATCTGTAAAAATATAATCTGCTACTTCTCGTTTAATATGAATGACAGGCAGTCCTGTTGAACTTTCTCTTTTACCGAAAGACAAACTTGTTAATTCATCATTTGGATTGTAATTTTTACCTGACACAAAGAGCACCCCTGCAGCACCATGGTCCTTTGCTACCATGATTTTTTTCCTGATTGATGTATAATTTTTGAATGGATCATTTCTCTGATTTGCTGGTGATCCGAGAAAAATCATTGCCCAATGACCTGATATATCTATATCACTATAATCATTCCAAAACATTGTATCGTTCTGAAAGTCAAAACCATAGCCAAGAAACGCAACCGGATAATCATAAAAGCCAGATTCAGATATTGATAGCGGATTATAATCTAAGCCAATAGAAAAACTTTTATTGTTTATTGATAATAAATTCTGTTCACTTGCTTCAACTGATGTAAATATCTCAAAATTCTGAAATCCGTTATCGTACGGAAAAATCAAGTTGCTGATTTCAAGTTGAGATTTGATATAATCACTTGCAAGCTTTCCTCCTTCTGTTCCAGGTTTTCGTCCTTCGCATTCTTCGGATGCAAGATATTTAATATGAGCATACAGTTCTTCAACAGTTATTTCAGGATTAGTCTGATCTTGTGCAATGATTGAGTAAAACGTAACAAACAAAAGAATAATAAAAAATTTAATTATTTTCATATTACCATACTTTTTAGTTTTTACTTTTCAAAGATATGAAATTTACAAATTTTGACTAATCAAAAAAACTCCGATGAGCATAATTGCAGTTGCAATTGCTTTTCGAATAAGATTTAATTCCTTGAAGATTTTTCCTCCTACGATTGATGCAAAAAAAACTGATATTCGTTTTATTGATAGGACAAGTGCAATCGGGGCTAATTTAAATGCTTCAATTTGTGTCCATCGGTATCCAATCGTAATAACGGCAATAACAATAATCCAAAAATAAATATCTTTATTAGTTTCTTTTAGAAGTTTAATAGGTTTTCCTTTTGCAAGTATATATATCAATATGAAGTTAAAAAGAAAAAATATCTGCTGAAAACCGAGCATAGTAAAGGGGGGGAGTTGATATGTTGATAAAAGAAGTTTATCTATAATTGATGTCGTTGTAAAAAACAATAATGCAAAAATTATGTAATGATATTTTTTAGAACGAACAAAAACTAAAAACGGCTCTAATAATTCTTTGTTATTTCTTGTTTCGAGAATGTATGTTCCGACTAGAATTAATCCTATGCCTCCTATTTGATAAGCATTTAATGATTCTGATAAAAACACAAAAGCAAAAATTGCAACAAATGCCGGAGTTATTACCAGCAAAGGCAAGGCACGACTTATCTCAAGATTTTTTAATGAAAGCATAACACACCAAAACGCTAACGCCCCTAGAATTGTTTTACCGTATAGTATAAATAAACTCGGTAGAGTTATAGTTGAATAATCTGCAAGGAACAAAAAGGGGAGTGCGAAGATTAAATTGAAAATTGAAAGCAGGAAAGAAAATTCAAGAGCACTTTCTTTGAATAAGACTTTCTTTTGAAATATCGCAGCAAGTGCAGATAAGAAAGCAGATATAAAAGCGATTAAAAACCAAGTCATAAATAATCTAATGCAAGACGTTAGACGAAAGACACGAGACGGAAAAAGTCAAAAGTCAAACGTCAAAGGTTAAACGAAATAACAATTTAACAATTAAAACCCTATTTTCATTTTTACAAAAACATTTCTACCAGGTTCGGATTTGATTATTCCTCTGAATGTTGATAGATGATTTCTGTATGATCTATCAAAAATGTTTTCCACTCCCGCAAAGAGCTGTAAGTCTGCGAAATTAAAATCAAAAACCTTCGAACTCAGATAGAAATTTAAGACTGCATAGCCGGGGGTAGTCAATTCTCCATCAGATACTTTATTTTGTGCTGCAAATATAGTTGATGATATATCAAAATTGACATATTCAAGAGAATTTATTTTCACCCCAAGACGAGTATTGAACGGAGCAATCTCTGGTAGATATTTATTGTTGTAAGTATCCTCGCCAATTACTAAAGCGGCATTGCTATATAAAACTAATTTCCTGACAGGTGAATATTCAAGAGATAAATCGAAACCATATAATCTTGCCTTGCCGATGTTTGTTTTGTAGTAATTGTTTTCAACTGCATTGAATTGGTCCACAACTAAATTTGTAAAATAATTTGTGAAAACATTTCCTGCGAAATAAAAATCATCAGCATTAAATTTCAATCCAAAATCGAATGAGTTGCCGATTTCCGGTTCAAGATTTGGATTGCCCCAATATGTATATCCGCCAAGTTGAATGTATTGAAATCTTTCTTCCAAACCGGGTGAGCGGAAGGAATGTGAAGCATTAAAAGATGCACTTAAATTTTTTGTGATTGAATAAATCAATCCGATGTTACCGCTAAACGAATGGTCGCTAACATTGTTTGCTTCGTATAAAACTGCTTGTCCCGGAGGGTTATCATTTTTTACACCACCGGTAATTGTGTAAAGTGGATTAAGTGCTTCCTCATTTTTTACATTGATTAAATCAAATCTGCCACCGACGAGAAAACGCAATCCGGCATCTTCAAATGTCAATTCATCCTGTGCATATAAACCTATGCTTCTGAAAGTTGCATTTGGAATAGGAAGTTCTGCTGTTACATTTCCGTTTGCTTTGATTGTTCTTAAGCGAATTCCGTCATACTCCCTCTGCCAGGCATCCAATCCAAAAATCAGGAAATTGTTTTTACTTAAAATCCAGTTTGATTGTATTTGAGAACCGTAAATGTAATGGTCCGCCTTCGGATTCATTATCACATTTGCATTTGGTAAAATCTCAACATTCCTTCCAATATATTGGTGGAATAATTTTACCGATATATTTGATAACAGATTTGACAAGTTACCAATTTTATATTCAAAACTGTAAAGTTGTCTATCCTCAGTTGGATATCTTGCAGAAGCTGACGGAGCAAAAACCGATGCACCAGGTATTCCCACATCGTTTGCATGAAAATTTTGATAACTTAAAATTACTTCGTGATTATCGAATGGTTTATAACCAAACTTTCCCGAAATATTATTATCGCTGAATTGGCTGTTTTCCAAAATTCCATCAGGTGTTCGTGTGTTTTTTGCCTCACGCATTGAGCCACTTAGCCCAAAATACCATTTGCTTGAACTTGCATTTAAGGATATGTTTCCTGATTTCAAATCATTCACGGAACTATAACCGCTTGTCAGCGAGCCATTAAACTTAAAAGAATCTTGATAATTATATGAACTTGTAAAAATAATAACTACACCACCTGTAGCACCTGTTCCGTATAATGATGAGTTACCTCCCTTGACAATTTCAATTCTCTTTATATCATTTAAATCAACCAATGAAAGACCAGCCGCGATGTTTGTTGCTGTTTCAACTCGGTTTCCGTCAACTAAAATTACAATGTTATCTCTTTTCATTCCACGGATATTTACGTGTGAACCCCATGTACCATCCTTTGCAACGCTTACACCTGCCTCATCTGTTAGTATATCACTTGTTGAAATTGCAAATTTTTGTAAAATTTTGTCTTGACTTACAACTTCAATAGGAATTGGAACATCCTTAATCAGTTTTTCTGTTTTGGAACTGCTGACAGTAACTTCACCTAACGAAATTGATGTGGGGGACATTTCGATAATTATTTCCTGTTTGGAATTCTCATTAAAATTTACTTTTATTTTTTCCGTATGATAACCAACGTAACTGATAATGAGAGTAAAATTTCCATCGGTTAAATTCTTAAATTCAAATTTTCCTTTTTTATCTGAGGTTGTGAACAATTGCGGCTCAGATAATGTAACATTAGCTGAAAATAGTGGCTGTTGGGTTTCCTTATCAATAATAACTCCTTTTAATTCATTCGATTGCGAAAAGGAATTAACGCCACTGAGAAAGACAACAAGTAAGACAAAAAGCAATTTTTTCATTTAATTCACCTAAATTTTTAATTTTTCTTATTTAAATTTAGTCTAAATAAGAATAAAAAGCAAGGGGGTTAATGGTTAATTTTTTAATGGTGAATGGAAAATTATTAGAATTAGAATAAAATACTTTTATTACTAAAAAATGTTTTATAAAAAAGCTAAAGATGACTTTAAAATTGGAGAAAATCATCATTTAAATTATTAAAAGGATTTTTATAAATATTTAGTATGTAATCATAATCTCTAACAATAAATCTATCCTTAATCCTTTTATATGGTTCAGCATTTAATTCTTTATCAACTTTTTTCATATGCTCATTATTACATAATATATAAAAAGACAAATTAAATTCTACTAATTGAAAAATTCTCTTTAAAGATGGTTCTAACGTTGAAATACTATCAACAACTTCAATGGCTTTTTTAGGAAACCTATATCCTTTATCATTAAACCACAAAACATCAATTCTTTTAGCTTTATCAACAATCTCTTTATAAGTAAAATCGGGTATACTAGATAATGTTGATATCTCTGAAAGAGCAATATTATTATATCTAGCTGTTGGATCTGAAGTATATGTCTTTAATTTTAAAAAATTACCAATTTCAATACATACACCTTCAATATGTGAATGCATACGGATTTTGTCTTGTTTTAAATCTTCAATTTTTTCTTCTTTATAATCTAAAAGAGCATATAATGAAAGCCCAACTTTTTTAAAAATTTTATTTCTCTTTATTTCCCTGTATAAAACACCCCTAATTCCCACCTCCCATTCATTTGAGGATTTTATACCGGGGTAATATTTTTCAATTTGGTTATAAATAATATTCCAAGTTGCGATACCGCCGTTATCCTCTAAAACTTTTTTTATTGCCTCTACTTTTGTCATTATATTTTTTTTTAATTAAGTTAATTGAAGTTTTATAATTAGTTTCATCTATTTCTTCTATTGAATTTCTTTCAAGATTTAATACATCAGCAATATTAGTAAACAGCAATCCTCTGTTTCGGAGTTGCTCTGTTTCAATATCTGTCTTTTTTATGTTTATTTTGAGAAATATTGTATCCATGATTCATACTCCAAATAAGATGTTTATTCAACATCAATAGAATTTATTTACCTACTACAAATTTACAAAAATATTTTAATTCCTGCCCTCACTTATTAAGGGAAATTTTATTAATGGAACAAGTAAGCGTTATATATTCGATTTAAAATTGTACTTGTATAAGAAGTGATAATCCATAGTGTTTATCGCCATATTCGGGCAGAAAAGTATCAAAGTTAAACTGAAAACTCGTTATATTTGAAAATTCATGATTAACACCAAATGTAAACTGATTATCACGAAAATCAAACTGCTTAAAACTCCATGACTGCCATCTGGCAAGAAACATAGTGTTTTCAAAAAACTTGTAGCCAGCTGTAAAATAATATCCATTGATTTTTTCTTTTCTGTCACTAAAATCTTCTGTTTCGAGAGTCCCTTCAAGGTATTCGGCGGCTAGTAAAAACTTGTTTGTTTCCATTTTAATGTCACCGCCATAAATCGTGCGTTCGCCTCTAAGCGTCGGGCCAGAACTACCACTGCGGACGCCATCTGAACGACCATGCGAACCTTGTACTGCGACCTGAAGTTGACCAGCCATAATGTCTGCGAATGTATACTGCAATCTTCCAATGCCATAAAATTTGTTATTATTATTTAATGAAAGTTTGTTGCCATTAAAAATTCCAGTGAAATAATAAAGTCCGCCAATATTTCCTTCTGCAGATAATCCGATCTCGCGTGACTGTACAAGTAGTCCAGTAATTTTTGTTCTGTCAATAAAATCTGTTGAACCCGGGTCGGGAATATAATCAAGTGTCTGTTTCGGCTTCATTGCTCCAGCAGTAATAAGCAAGCAATCACCGAAACGGTAACCAACAAATGCATCTAACAAATTAGGTTCACGGGCTAAGTTAAAAAAAACACGATAATAAAATTTATCTTCAATAATACCTTTAAAACTAAGTCGGGCATTAGCAACCTCAAATGTGCGTCCATTTTGAAAATCATTGTTTTCAAAAGAATACCTGAACCCTGTCTGTACCAAAACATTTACAGTAAAAAACTCATGCTGGATTATTGATTTGATTTTTTCTTCAAAAGTTTCATCCTGTGCCAGCAATTCTGTCGCTAAAATAATACCGAATAGCAAAAACATTTTTATAAAATACTTCATAATTTCTCCTTTGTATGTGTTTCTTTGTTAGATATTTGTTCCCCCATGTCTAATGGCTTATACATTCTTTTAAGGTGTTTTTTTAATTGATTAAATCTTATAATTCCGATAAACAAAATTATAACACTTAACCCAATCGAAACATAACCGAGATTCCTAATTTCTGTTAGTTCCGTCATGCCCAAGAATGCAATGCCACCTAAAACGAGGTATAGAGATGTCCTTATATAAGAGAGCAGCGTTCTTTCATTTGCTAATTTAGTCCTTTCCATTGATAGATGATCTCTTAGGATGATCTCTTCTTTTTTTTCATAATCATCCGTAAATTTGAGTAAATGTTTAAATTTCTTTCTCATAATGAAATACTAATTTTTTATACACAAATATTAATTAATTTTGTCACACTTAATTAAAAATATTAACCATTACCACATTAACCATTATTTAATTCTATTATATTTTCTCATTATTTCCATCACCTCATCAATAGGCAAAGCTTTGACTTCGCGGTTATTTATTCCCGTCATCGTTTCGGCTGCGAACAGGGAATTTATAATTGCTTCTTCTGTTGATTCTATAGTTGCAAGGAAAAGTGGTGTCATATCATCGTTTCGTAAAACTTCAGATTTGTAAAATGGCGATTCGTCAGAGTGAGGAATAAAATTATCTTTTGCAACTGATATTGCTATTATATAATCACCGCTTCCATTCGACGCCATACCTCCAGTTTTTGCTAATCCGAGGAATGCACGCTTTGCCAATCTTTCCAAATTTCTCGGGCATAGAGGAGCATCGGTAATTACAACAATCATACACGAACCATCACTATCAGTTAATATATCGTCTTTGTAAGGATACTTATTTAATTCTTTTGCTATTGGAACGCCGTTAATTTCAAGCACACCACCGAAATTGGTTTGCACCAGAACACCAACTGTATAACCACCCAAAGATGGTGGTAACACTCGCGATGATGTTCCAATACCCCCTTTATATCCGAAACAAATTGTTCCTGTGCCAGCGCCAACATTTCCTTCTTCAACAATTCCGTCTTTTGCATTTTTAATTGCTTTTAAAACATCTTCTTCGGTAATATGTCTTCCTTGAATATCATTCAGCCCACCATCGTTTGTCTCGCCAACAACGGGATTAACAGAACGCACATTTTTATTTTCAGGAAAACTTAAAGTCCAACTAATCAAGGCATCCGATGCAGTGGGAACGCTTAATGTATTCGTCAAAATTATCGGTGTTTCAATATTTCCTAATTCTTTAACTTGCGTGTATCCTGCTAATTTACCAAAACCATTTCCGACATAAATTGCAGCCGGTACTTTTAGCTGGAATATATTTCCCGAATACGGTAATATTGCTGTCACGCCTGTCCGTATGCTATCTCCGATTGTTAAAGTTGTATGCCCGACTTTTACTCCTTCAACATCAGTTATTGCATTATTTTCACCAGTTTTGAATATTCCTATTTCAATTCCATAATCGCGTGGTCTTTTAGTTTGTGCCAACATATTAATTCCTATTAATAAAATTGTTACGGTTATAATCCTTCCTTTCATTTCTTTGCCTACTTATGATAAATAAATTATTCTAAACTACTTTTTGTTATTCAGGAAATACTATTACCTGTGAACGCAACGATTTTGGAAATTGGCTTTTCAATCCTTCTTTAGTCATCACAGCGGTTCCGATAAAATAGTCATTATATTTAACCAATTTTTGTCCTAGAGGTTCAATGATATTTTTAATAGTACCACCCGTGAAAAATATTTCCGAATCTTTTTTATTGTTAATATGAACAATATTTTTTGTTGCATATTCTCCAAATATTTTTACTCCGTTATAATATAAATTTGACCTACCGTGATTGTCCAAATATCCCAATTGTAAACCGAATTTATAAAAATTCTGGATTTCATCTTCGTACCAGTCATCATTTGCAAAATGAATATCATTTTTTCTGACAATAAATTTATAATTTTGAAATACATTATTTTGTATTCCATAATATTCTGAAAGTCCATTGAGAAATTCCGAAATAATTTTTTTATTACAACTAAGCAGATGTTCCGTTATTTTTGGCTTATCTGAATGTAAAATGTTTTTTTGTATCTGTTCTGTCTTCACAAGCTTAGCAACGAAAAATCCTTCCGAATTTATTTCCCAAGGAATTATTCTTTTTGTTCTTGCAAGTTCATCTGAAAATTTATTCTCTTGATAACTCGTAAAACCATTGTGAGATTTTACAGGCAATTTAATATCAACTAATTCTAAAGGATATTTATTTATGATTTTGTTAATCAACCATTCATTTTCTTCTACCGTCATTGTGCAAGTTGAATAAACAATCTCACCACCAACTTTTAACATCTTAGCTGCACTCACCAGAAGATGATATTGAAGTTGCTGCAATCTTTCGATATGTTCTAAACTCCACCACTTGTTGATTTCATCATACTTGTTCAAAATCCCCAAACCGCTGCATGGAGCATCAACTAAAACTTTATCAAAATAATTATTGTAAAGATTGCATAGGTTCTCACCTTTTTGAAAAAGGACGGCGGTATTGAGAAGATTAAATCTTTCTACGTTATTTATGAGACCCCTTATTCTTTTAGGGTTTACTTCATTTGAAAATAATTTTCCACGATAGTTCATTAAATTTGCAATTTGTGTAGTCTTTGAACCAGGTGCAGCACATAGATCCAACACCTTTTCATTTTTATTTGGATTTAAAATAATTGGTGGTAGCATTGAAGATAAACTTTGAATGTAATAATAACCAAGAATGTATTCAATTGTTTTTCCAATAATGTTATCACCATTTTTGACTCGAAATGCTGATGGAATATTTTTTATCTCTTCTAATTCAATGCCGTATTTTTGTAAGTTTTGGACAATTTTATTTTCATCTGTTGTGCTGATAAGTCTAATGTAATATTTTCCTTCTTGCGAAGCATAATGTTCGTAGTTTTCTAAAAAGTTTTCGTCGTATAGTTGTAAAAAGTAATCCGATATGTTCTGGCTAAAATTGTTCAATTAAAAATTATCCTTCTTTTCTGTATCTATGTAAATTCAATTTATTCATAATTTCTGTAAATATATGTTGTAGTATTTGTGACTCAGGAAAAGTATTCTTAAAATCATCACGTAATTTCTTGAATATTTCATCAAGATGATTTTCATAATTTTGAACTGTATTTATTAAATCAACTTTCTCTATTGGAATTTTAATTTCCTTTGGTAAGTTTCTATTTGCATACAGAATATATTTTGCCGAGTTAAAATCATCTGTCAGGTAAAATACTTCTTTATCAACTGTCAATATCTCATAACCACCGAATATCTCGTTTCCAAGAATCAATAATTTACCAGGCATTGAAAAACTTGTTATTTTAATTTTTTCAAGAAAATCGTCTGGAAAAATTTTCAATTCATCCTGAATGTTTTCTATCCAATTATTGACAAAATCCTTTTCATTCATCTTAGTCTATTTTTTTTTATTGCACTTTTAAATATAAAATTGTTATAAGTATTTGTAAAACTTACTTTAAGAAAATTTACTAATAAGAAGAAATTTGACCTAATAAAGAATAAGATTTTTTTCATTATCATTCACTTGCTTATCTTTGCTGGTCAAATTTTCAAGACTTAATTGAAATTTAAAAATGTTGAACATTATAATTCTAATCGGTGGATTTTTCCCTCTAATTTTCGGAGCAAATTATTTAGTTGATTATGCTTCTTCTTTAGCAAAAAAATTGAACATACCAAATATTGTAATTGGTCTTACTATAGTTGCATTTGGAACTTCCGCTCCTGAGCTGATTGTCAATTTATTTGCCTCATTAAATCACAATTCTGCTTTGGTATTAGGCAACGTTGTTGGCAGCAATCTTTTCAACGTGATGATGATCTTGGGCTTGTCTGCTGTTATTTATCCATTAGCAATTAAGTCGAACACTACGTGGATTGAAGTGCCGCTATGTTTTTTATCTGCCGCTTTGCTTTTTGTTGTTGCTAACGATTCCATTATTGACGGTTTGGGGCAATCAATTGTTTCGAGAACGGATGGAATAATCTTATTATTCTTTTTTATAATATTCATCGTTTATAATATACGTGCAATGCTGAGGGGTGAAATTTCGGATGAAATAGAAGTTAAGGATGCGAGCATATCAAAATCTCTTGTATTTATTTTGCTTGGAATATTGTTACTTGTTATAGGTGGGAAAGCAATTGAATATTCAGCAGTAGAAGTTGCAAGACTTTTAAATATTTCCGACAGAATAATTGCTTTAACAATCGTATCGGTTGGCACTTCGCTACCTGAATTAGCTACATCAATTGTAGCAGCGAAAAAACGGAATACAGATATTGCGATTGGAAATATTGTTGGCTCAAATATCTTTAATGTATTTCTAATTCTTGGTGTAAGTTCGACTGTTTACCCTGTGATGGTTAGTCAAGAATCCAATCTTGATATGCTGTTGAATATATTTATATCACTACTACTTTTTATTTTCATCTTTACTGGAAAGGGAAGAAGGATTGATAGATGGGAAGGTGGCTTGTTTGTTGCATTATATGTGATATATGTATTTCTAATATTAGTAATAAAAGGTTAAGCATAAACTTTTAAGAATACACATTTAATTTTATCAATAATATTTGCCTCAATTTAGTAATTTTATTTTACCTCATTTATTGGTAATTTTGCCTTATAAAATAATATTATTAATTATTCACAATTTATATGAATACATTTAGATATTCAACGTTTGCTAATTTTGTCTATTGGCAAGCGAATTTTCCGCTGTCAATAATAACTTTATTACATGCGGTGGTAAGTGCAATGGTAATACCAGAAAAACCAATCTATATTATTTGGTTAATACTTGACCTTGCGATCGTTACTATTCTCAATTGGTTTTATTTTAGAAATTATAAAATATTTCCACGAAAAATTGATTTAACCGAGAAAGGAATTATTTGTTATGATTATATTTTCTCGAAGAAACAAATAATAATCGATTTTGACGATATAAATGATATGAGAGGGGGACCACTTGCTGGAACGCAACATAAACCAATTTATATTTATTCGGATAAGAAAAATGCAGTTGTTGGGATTAAACCTCATCTGAAAAATTACAATCAATTTTTAACGCTAATACTAAGTAAAGTTAAGAAAGAGTTATATGATGATATAATTAACAGAGTGGATGAATTAGGAAAAATTCTTAAAAGCAAAAGAGAGAAAAGAAAATCAAAGAAAAAGAAAAAATAATTTTATGAAAAAATCTATCTACATTTTTTATATTTCTTTATTACTTGTAACAAATTGTTTCGGATTTTTTGATTTTAGTTTGCACTTGAATTTTGAATTACAAATTGTTGACACAAATAAAATTCAGGACACGACTTCTTTGCAGGATACAACAATAAAAATTGATACAACACAACAAGTAAGAGCCGATACACTTTTCCCAATTCAATTTTCAACAATTCAGTCTAAAGCACAATACAGCACAATATTACATCGCGAGGAAATAAAATGGTATGATTATCGTTATCTTGGGGATATTTTTTCTTATCTACCTACTGGTTTTTTACAGGATTTAGGTTCGTTTGGACAACCAAGCGAAATTATTCTTTATGGGCTTGGTCATAATAACATTTCATACATCGCAGATGGAACTCCGATAAATAATAGAATTCAAAATTCGTTTGATGCAAATAATTTCTCATTAGAAATTATTGATTCACTTGAGGTGGTGCCCTTGCCTCGAGGTTTTCTATATGGTTCCCAAAATAATCCGATTTCAGTTAATTTTATTACTAAAGATGAAATTTCGCTGAGACCATTTTCGCGAATAAGATTTCATCAAGCACCTTACGAAGAAGGTATGATTGATGCAATGCTCAATATGTATCCCTTTAAGAAAGTTAATTTTACTTTTCAACTTAGTAATTCGAGCATAGAACCTGTTGCAAGGTATGCAAGAAATAATTTATATGGTTATTCAAGTGCAGACGCAGGAATATGGATGCTCAATACAAAAATAAAATATTTTCTTTCTAATAAAATAAATTTTCTCGCTGGTTATCATTGGGTGAGCAGTAAGGTATTTTTGAATGGTGGGGCAATGAGTACAGATGGTTTAGATGAATTGCCTTACCAAGTGTTTTATGATTCAAGATATCAATTGCAAAACCAACATAATTTTAATCTTAAAGTTCTCACAAAATTTATAAAGTCCTTCCCCTCAACATTAAATTTGTATTATCACTACAATGAAATTAAATTCAGGCAAAATGAATATGAAGAAGCGATTGCAACACCAATTATTTTTGATGATAACAAATACCATCTGTTGGGTACCAATTTATACCAAAATCTGAATTTGAAATATTTTAATGGTGAAATTATTTTAGGTTATGAATATGCAAAATATAAAACTGACTTATTAAACAATAATGAAAGTATATCAACCTCTTTTCTATCGGGTAAAATTAATTTCCCTTTAATGAAAGATTTGTTAATACCCAGTGTGTATGGAAAGATTTTATACCAACAAGAAAAAACATATCAGGGGTTGGGTGCTGATGTAAATTTAAATATTTCCAAGAAAGTAAATTTATATGTAGGCTTTTCATTTTTTGACAGGCCATTAAATATAATCGAAAAATATTTTTCAAATGCAACGATAGAGAAACAAAAATACAAGGTATTTGAAATGGGTACCAAAGTAAATTTAGGTAAATTAAAAGCGAGCGCTTCATTTTTCACATCGAAAATAGAAAACAATTCTTTGCCTGTTATAAATATTTATTCGGATACACTTCTTGTTACAAATGTTGGTTTTTATACTTTTGTTGAATCGGTACGAAGTGGTGTAAGTATAAATATCAGCTACAGTATATGGAAATTACTTTTTTCGTTTAACTCAACATACAATTATGCAAATGATGCTGAAAAGCTATATCGTGTTCCAGATATTACAGCAGTTGGTGGTGTTTATTATGTTGACACTTTATTTGAGAAAAACTTAAAACTCAAAGCGGGATTAAATTTTAAATATTTCGGTAACAGGGATTATCAAATTTATGATTTTGAAAAAAATATTTCTGCTTTGCATTATTTCCATCAATCTTTAGGAAATTTAAATTTTCTAAGTGCCACTTTATTCAAGCCAAAATTTCAAATAGATATTTTTATTGCAGGACAAATAAAATCAAATGCAGTTCTATATTTTGTATTTGAAAATTTACTTAATCAAACAAATTATATAATACCATATTATCCCAAGCAGGAGCGAGGTATAAGATTTGGCTTCTCTTGGCAATTTTTAGATTAGAGATACAGGAGGATAAAATGAAATTGAAAATTTTATTGTTTTTCACCATATTAGTATTGGGAGTTTTAAAAGGGCAGCTAATCACTTGGACACCTGTTAGTGTTACGGAAGATGATTCTGTCATAGTTTATTTTGATGCCACACAGGGTAGTGGCGGACTTGCCGGCTATACTGGTGATGTCTATGCTCACACCGGTGTATTAACAGATATTAGTGTAAACACAGGAGATTGGAAAGCAGTCAAAACTAATTGGGGACAAAATACCCCTGAAACAAAGTGCGAAAGAATAGCACCTGATTTGTATAAATTTGTAATTCGCCCTTCTGTTAAAGAATTTTATCCCCTTGACCCCGATGGTTCTGACGGAGAAGAATATTTATATATTGCTTTTGTATTTAGAAGTGCAACAAGTCCGTATCTTGAAGGTAAGACAGCTGACGGAGGTGATATATTCTTACCAATGGGAAGTATTGTTAAAATATTTTCACCAGAGGAAAAAATATTTTTTGTAGAAAGATATGACAATGTAACTATCAAGGCAATTGCTCACGAAAACAGTGATACACTTAAATTATTTATAGACGATATCCTCGAAACTTATGTTTTAAGTGATACACTTGATTATATAATTTCCGCAGATGACTATGGAATTAAAAATGTAAAAGTGTCTGCATTCAATGACTCCGGATTTTTGGGCTCTGATTCATTCGCTTATGTGGTAAGTCCCCCGGTAACAAAAGAAAATTTACCTGCTAGCGTTTGTCAGGGAATAAACTATACAAGTGATACTTCTGTTGTGCTTGTTTTGTTTGCACCAAACAAGAAGAATGCTTTTGTGCTTGGTGATTTTAATGATTGGAAGGTTAATTTAAATTATTATATGAAAAGGACACTTGACGATTCAACTTACTGGTTGCAAATTAATGGTCTAAATGTCGGAGAAGAATATGCATATCAGTATTTGGTTGACGAAGAATTATTCATTGCAGACCCTTACACAGATAAAATTCTCGATCCTTGGAATGATAAATATATCACAAGTGCAACTTACCCCGACTTAAAAGCATATCCAACAGGAAAAGCAACGGGAATCGTTTCTGTATTGCAAACTGCACAAACTCCTCATGTATGGAATGATTCAAGTTTTATTCGTCCAGCTAAAACTGATTTGGTGATTTACGAATTGTTGATTCGTGATTTCAGAAGTCAACATACTTTCCAATCTGTGATTGATAGTATTCCATATCTCAAACGGCTTGGTGTTAATGCAATTGAATTGATGCCTGTAAATGAATTTGAAGGGAACAATAGTTGGGGTTATAATCCATCATTCTATTTTGCTCCAGATAAATATTATGGACCGAAAAATAAGCTTAAAGAACTGATTGATGTTTGTCATCAAAATGGAATTGCAGTTATTATGGATATTGTTTTAAATCATTCTTATGGTCAATCTCCACTTGTTAAACTTTATTGGGATGAAGTTAATAACCGACCGGCACCTGATAATCTTTGGTATAATTTTGTATCGCCTAATCCTGTTTATTCATGGGGATATGATTTCAATCATCAGAGTCCTCATACAAAAGCGTTTGTTGATAGCGTGAATAAATATTGGTTAATTGAATATCATTTTGATGGTTTTAGATTTGATTTTACAAAGGGATTTACAAATACCCCGGGTGACGGAAGTGGTTATGATTTACAAAGAATTAATATACTAAAAAGAATGGCTGATAAAATCTACGAAATTGATTCTACATATTATGTTATACTAGAACATTTTGCTCCTAATACTGAAGAGATTGTATTATCTGATTATGGAATGATGTTGTGGGGAAATATGAATTATAATTACGGTGAAGCTTCAATGGGTTGGAATCAGAGCGGAAAATCAAATTTTCAAGGAGTTTCTTATAAATATAGAAACTGGAATTTCCCCCATCTTGTTGGCTATATGGAAAGTCACGATGAAGAAAGAATTATGTATAAAAATTTGAATTATGGAAATCTAAGTGGAACATACAATATAAAAAATTCTACAACGGCACTGAACCGCATAAAATTGATATCAGCGTTTTTCTTTACTATTCCAGGACCTAAAATGATCTGGCAGTTTGAAGAACTCGGCTACGATTACTCAATTGATTACAACGGCAGAACAGGTGAAAAACCAATTCGTTGGGATTACTATCAGAATACAGAAAGAAAAAAGTTGTACAAGACGATGAAAGAATTAATTAATTTGAAGAAGAATTACGAAGTATTTCGAACAGCCGATTTTTGGATTGATGTGGCAGATGAAACAAAAGAGATACATCTTAATCATCCGACTATGAATGTAACAATTCTCGGAAATTTCGATGTAATAAATCAATCAATGATACCAAATTTTCAGCATACAGGAACGTGGTATGAATTTTTTCGAGGCGATAGTATAATAGTTGCTGATACAGCTGCTTTAGTATTTTTGAAACCCGGTGAATTCAGAATTTATACAACTGTTAAATTACCAACACCCGAAGAAGGAATTGCGACTGATATTAAAATATTAAAAGCAGAAATTATAGAAGAATATCGGCTTGAACAGAACTATCCTAATCCATTTAATCCGAAAACTTTAATCCGCTATGCAATACCGTTAGATGTCAAAGGAAAAACGTCAAATGTTTTATTGAAGGTTTATGATATTCTTGGACAAGAAGTTACAACTTTGGTTAATGAAGAAAAAGCTCCGGGAATTTACCAAGTTGAATTTAATGCAGGCAATTTAACAAGTGGAATCTATATGTACAGAATACAGGTGAATGATATTTTAATAACTAAGAAAATGATTTTGTTGAAGTGATTAATAACAAATTAATATATTTAAATTATGAAAAAGTTAAAAATATTATTGTTGTGTTTTCTCTCTTCTCTTTCACTTTATTCGCAAACGCCAACAATTCGAAGTGTAATTGACCAAGTTAATCTTGATTCTCTAACTTATTTTGTCGAGCAATTATCCGGGGAGGTACCAGTAGTAATCAATGGAACACTTGACACAATAGTTTCACGGCATAAATTTCAAACAGGCAATGATAAAGCCGCTGATCTTATCAAACAAAAATTACAAAGTTATGGCTTAAATGTTTATGACCAGATATTCAGTGCTACAGGTAGAAATGTTTATGCTGTTCAAACAGGAACGAAATATCCCAATCAAAAATATATCATTTGTGCTCATTACGATGATATGCCTTCCGGACCAATTGCCCCCGGAGCAGATGATAATGCTAGCGGAACTGCGGCAGTATTAGAAGCAGCAAGATTATTATCTAATTATACTTTTCCTTATACAATAGTTTATGCCTTATGGGATGAGGAAGAACAAGGATTAGTCGGGAGTAAATATTACGCGAATGATGCACGAAATCAAAATGATTCAATACTTGGTGTGATAAATTTAGATATGATTGCTTATGATAGTGATAGCAATTACGTAGCAGATATTCATACAAACGAATTTGAGAGTTCCCAAGATTTAATGAATAAGATGATTGATATTAAAAATATATATGAATTAGATATAAACTTTAATATAATTGATCCAGGTAAGCCATGGAGCGACCATAAATCGTTTTGGGATAAAAACTATGGTGCAATTTTGTTAATTGAAGACTATAATGATTTTAATGAATTTTATCATAAGGTAACTGACAAAATTTCGGAATTTAATATGAATTATTTTCACAAAATGAGCAAACTAGCGATTTCAACATTAGCTCTATTTGTAGCTGATTATAATATTAAAATTAAACATACACAATTAGCCTCAAGGAGTGATACAAATGATATTCAGATTTCAGCGGTCTTTCTTACAAGTCTTGACATTGGAACAGGAATTAATTCACCTCGATTATACTACAAAGCTTTTACTAATACGAGCTTAGTAGATTTTAAAGAAATTATTGGACAGATGGTTTCAGGTGATACTTTGTATAATTTTACTATTCCAGGTCAACCACTTGGAACAACCGTTCAATATTATCTTGCTGCCCAAGATGAGGATTCTGTTTTTGTTACAACATTACCAAATGGCGGATATGGTTTTTCGCCTCCTGGTAAAAATCCTCCAAGTAGACTTTATGAATTTTATATAGGACAAAGTCAAATTGTTTTTGAAGATAGTCTTAGTAATCTTAATAATTGGATTACAACAGGTGATTGGGGATTAACAACAAGTAAATTTGTTTCAAGTCCATATTCATTGAGTGATTCACCATATTCAAATTATCAAAATAACACTAACTCATATTGTGTACTGAAAGATACTATTGATTTGAATATAGAAAATTGTTTTAAGGTGTTGCTCGAATTTAATACACAATGGGTTATTGAAGATAATTACGATTACGGACAGATACTTGTTTCGTCGAATGGTGGAAGTTTTTGGATTCCGTTAGAAGGAGAGTACACAAACGAAGGGACGGTTAATCAAGCATACGAAGAACCGTTATATGATGGTGGTAGATACAATTGGGTTAACGAGAGAATTGATTTGAGTCGTTTTATTGGCCAGAAAATAAAATTAAAATTTTTAATTGTTAGTGATGAGACTATAAATTTCGACGGTTGGTATATTGATGATATTAAAGTTACCGCCTATACATCAACTGCTACTGATATTCAAACACAAAATAATATTCCACTATGCTATACTTTAAACCAAAATTATCCCAATCCATTTAATCCATCTACGGTGATCAGTTATCAGTTACCAGTAAACAGTATGGTTCAGATAAAAATTTACAATGTACTTGGACAAGAGATTGCAACATTGGTTAATGAAGAAAAACCCGCAGGAAAGCATAAGGTGGAATTTAATGCAAGTAATTTATCAAGTGGTGTTTATATTTATCAGATTAGTGTTAATGATTTTATTGATGTAAAAAAAATGATTTTGATGAAGTGATGATTAATTGTTTAATTGTCAAATTGTTGTGAGTGCTTATTTTTAAAAATAATAATCGGAGGATTTATGAAGAATAAAAATTTATTGTTCTTATTTTCGCTTTTAGTAATTATTCTATCAAGTTGTGCAGATGCTGTTGATTTATCAAATTGCGTAACCGATGATGTGTATGGATTTTGGGGTGGGTTATGGCATGGAATTATCGCACCATTCAGTTTTATCATTTCATTATTTGATTCGGATGTCGTTATGTATGCTTGTAACAATAATGGCGGCTGGTATGATTTAGGATTTGTCCTCGGAGCGGGAATTCTTTTTGGAGGCAGCTGTAAGGCAAGTTGTAAAAAGTAAAATAATTTAAATTGTTTTTTTGATGGCTTATAAATTTTTCATAATTTTGAACACAAAAAATTATTTATTAACCAAAAAAAGGAGAACTAAAATGAATTCTTATCTTAAAATGTTGCTCATTGCAATTTTAGCAATGTTATTAGTTGTTGCCTGTGGAGACAAGAAAGACGCACCCGATATGGATGATGACAAACCAAATGTTGAAAGAGAGGATAAAGATTTGCCAACTAAATTTTCTGGTAGTGGTGAGCTTAAAGAATTATTGGAGGAGTATGAGGAAATTATGGACGAATATGTGGAAGTAATGAAATCTAAGGATTATGAAAAAGCATCCGAGTTTGCAGTCAAAGCAAGTGAATGGGCTCAAAAATGGGAAGTAGCGACTAAAGATATGAATATGACTGAAATCCAAGAATTTTGGGAAGAATTTCAACGATTGAGTGAAAAATATACAGATATTTTTGCGGAATTTGAGAATCAATAACTAAATTGATCTATTTTATTTTTAAGGAGCTAAAATGAAAAATTATTTGAAAATGTTGTTTGTTCTTATTCTTGCTATTTTTTTAGTAGTTGCTTGCGGCGATAAGAAAGACGCACCCGATATGGATGATGACAAACCAAATGTTGAAAGAGAGGATAAAGGTTTACCAACTAAATTTTCTGGTAGTGGTGATTTTAAAGAAATGTTAGAAGAATATGAAGAAATTATGGATAAATATGTTGAAGTACTTAAGTCAAAGGATTATATGAAGGCAGCTGACCTTGCTGAAAAAACAATGAAATGGGCTGAGAAATGGGAAGAGGCAACAAAAGATCTTGATTGGGAAGAAAACCAAGAACTTTGGAAAGAATTTGAAAGATTAAGTGAAAAGTATAATAAAGCACTTAGTGAATTTGATTACCAATAATTAAATTTCAGTAAACCACCGTTAAAAGCGGTGGTTTTTTATATCAAAAAATAAAGCGGTGGTTTTTTTATATCAAAAAATAAAGAATTGAGAAGAATATCGAAAAGAGAAATATCCAAACACCGCATAATTTGATTGTTTCTAAGAATTTTGTTTTAAATAAATATTTTGCAGCAGGCAAGGTTAATAAAAAACTTAAGATAAGATTTATAAATATAGCTCCTAAAATACCTGATTCGGGAAAATACCTTGATTCGTTATATTCCCAAAGAATTATTATTACAACAAACACAATCGCGCAAACTAAAACTGCATAGAAATAATTTATTTTCTTTTCTTTTAAAAAGAATTTACCGGATAGAATAATTATTAATCCTCCAAGTAATGAACTTAAGAAAATAATTATTCCAAGCAATACGAGACTAACTAAAAGAAATTCACTCATAAAAATTTTGAAAAATTATAACGTGTGCAAGATATTTAATTATTATCTTTTTTCAAAATTATAAATATTTGTAAATTTAAATTGTAATTAATAATTTTTAATAATCGGAGTGAGAATGAAATTAAGAAATTCATTGCTCTGTTCATTGTTCCTATTTATTTCCCTTTTATATGGACAAATGCGAGAGATAGAATTTGAAGAGTTTACTCTCGACAATGGTTTGCACGTAATTCTTCATCAGGACAATTCTGTCCCTCTTGTGGCAGTTAATGTTTTATATCATGTTGGTTCAAAAAATGAAAAGCCCGATAGAACCGGTTTTGCACATTTTTTTGAACATCTTATGTTCGAAGGTTCGGAAAATATTGCTCGTGGCGATTATGCGAAAATCTGTGAAGCTGCAGGTGGAGCTAATAATGCCGGAACATCCTTTGACCAAACGGTATATTACGAATTGCTGCCTTCAAATCAACTTGAGTTGGGTCTATGGCTTGAATCAGAAAGAATGTTACATTTGAAAATTGATGATGTTGGTGTTGAAACACAAAGAAGTGTTGTTAAGGAAGAAAGAAAGCAAAGATATGATAATCAACCGTATGGTTCTTTGCTAGAGGAAGTTTTTAGTCATGCTTTTAAAGTCCATCCTTATCGTTGGGTACCTATTGGTTCAATTCAATATATAGATGAAGCCAAGCTTGAAGAGTTTATGGAGTTTTATAAAACCTTTTATGTTCCTAATAACGCTACTTTATCTATAGCTGGTGATATTGATATTGATAAAACAAAAGAATTAGTCGAACTATATTTTGGTGATATTCCAAAAGGAAAGAAGAACATTTATAGACCGACAGAAGTTGAACCAGAACAAACAGTAGAAGTACGCGATACCGTTTATGATAATATTCAACTACCAGCAGTAATACTTGCTTATCACATGCCCAAACAAGGTAGTGAGGATTATTATGCACTAGATATGCTAACAAAGATTTTATCTGGTGGAGAGAGTGCGAGGTTATATAAAGAATTAGTTGATAAACAACAGCTTGCTCTGCAAGTGGTTTCAATTCCACTAGCATTAGAAGACCCCGGTCTATTTATAGTACTAGGTCTACCAAATATTGGGATTGACCTATTAAAATTTGAAGATGAAATTAATACCGAATTAGAAAAAGTAAAAACAAATCTAGTCGAAGAAAAAGAATTTCAAAAAATTAGGAATCAGATTGAGAGCCAATTTATAAGCGGTTATTCGTCAATGGCAGGTATTGCAAGCAGTCTTGCAAATTATCATGTTTTTTATGGCGATGCAAATTTAATTAATACAGAGATAGAACGATATATGAAAGTTACTCGAGAGGATTTAAAACGCGTGGCTAATAAATATCTAGTTAAAAATAATCGTGTAGTTTTACACTATTTACCTAAATTACAATAATTTAATTGGTAACTTTATATATCAAGGAGAATAATAAAATGAAGAATAAATGTTTTTTGATTTTCGTTTTTCTGTTCTTATCAATTTCGATTTTTGGACAAATTGATAGGACAAAACAACCTGCACCCGGTCCTGCACCAGAAATAAAAATTGGGGATTATGAATCATTTCAACTCGACAACGGGATGAAAGTGTTTATCATTGAAGATAATAAGCAACCTACCTTAGGGATTTATCTAATTCAGGATAGAGAACCAATTTTAGAGGGAGAGTATGCGGGTTATGTTAATATTGCCGGTCAATTGCTTAATAAAGGAACAACCACAAGAACTAAGCAACAACTCGATGAGGAAATTGATTTTATTGGCGGTTATCTTTACACTCATTCATCAGGTGCTTCAGTTTATGGTTTGGAAAAGCATAGTGAGAAGTTATTTGAATTACTTGCAGACGTTATCCTTAATCCAACTTTTCCGAAGGAAGAATTAGATAAGTTGAAAAAACAAAGTTTATCACAATTAGCAGTTCAGAAAAATCAACCCGGATATATTGTTCAAAATGTTAGAAAGGTGGTGATGTATGGGAAAGAACATCCTTATGGTGAGATTATCACTGAAGAAACATGTAATAATATAACAGTTGAAAAATGTAAGGAGTTTTACGAGAAATATTTTGCTCCGAATATTTCATTAGTAGCAATTGTAGGTGATATCACTAAAGATAAAGCGAAAGAATTAATGCAAAAATATTTCAGTAGTTGGAAGCAAAAAGATGTTCCTGAACATGAATATAAAAAAGTAAAAGCACCACTAGTTCGAAAAGTGTGTCTTGTTGATAGACCAAATTCCGTTCAATCAACAATTCGTGTTTGCCAACCAGTCGAATTAATGGTTGGAAGCGAAGATGCAATTAAATCGAATGTAATGAATGAAATACTCGGTGGTGGATTATTTTCTGCTCGATTTATGCAAAACATTCGTGAGGATAAGGGATATACCTATGGTGCTTATTCAAGTTTAGCTCCGGATAAATTAATCGGGCATTTTACTGCTTCTTGCGAGACGAGCAACGAAACAACCGACAGCGTCATTACTGAAATTTTGAATGAAATGAAAAGGATAAGAGAAGAGAAAGTAACTGAGCAAGAATTGACAATAATAAAAAATTATATGAGCGGAAGTTTTGCTCGCTCTCTTGAACAATCTGAGACAATAGCAAATTTTGCTTTGAATATCGAAAGATATAACCTACCAAAAGATTATTATAAAAACTATTTAAAGAACCTTGAATCAGTTTCCATTGACGATGTTCAGCAGATGGCAAATAAACATATCAATCCAAATAAAGTTTATGTGGTTGTGGTTGGCAAAGCAGAGGAAATCGCAGATAAGTTAAAGCAGTTTAGTGTTAGCGGAAAAATTGACTATTATGATATTTACGGCGAGAAAGTCGATTTTTCAGTTAAACCTGCACCGGAAGGAGTAACAATTGAAACGGTATTAAATAATTACATAAATGCTATGGGTGGAAAGGAAAAATTATTATCAGTTGAAGATGTTACGATTAAAATGAGCGCTGAAGTTCAGGGGATGAAAATTACTGTTACCAACTATTCCAAAGTTGAGAATAAAGTTTTAATACTTGTTGACATTGGTGGTATGGGTACAATGAAAACTGTATTTGATGGGGTGTCAGGAAAGACAAGTGGAATGGGACAAGAAAAGGTTTTTTCAGGTGCTGAATTGGAATATTTAAATATTAAAAATAGATTTGATATTCTATTTGAATATGAAAAATATGATGTAAAAAATGAATTGCTTGGTATAGAGAAGATTGATGGTATCGATGCTTATAAAGTTTTAACCACGTATCCAGGAAACTTCAAGGAAACGGGATATTATAATTGTGAAACAGGTCTGAAAATTAAAGAAATTACTCTTGAAAGTGAAATTAAATATAATGATTACAAAGAAGTAAATGGGATACAATATCCCCATAAAATTTCTCAACAAATGGGTCCGACAGTTCTTGATTTACTTGTTGAGTCGATCGAAGTCAACAAAGGTTTGGATGATTCATTATTCAAAGTTGAATAAATTATTTTTTATTTAAATTGGCGTCCATATCGGACGCCTTTTTTATCAAATGTTTTTTAATGAATATTGACAATATAAATAAAAATTGGTTAGCTTTTTACACAAAGTCAAATCACGAAAAGAAAGTTGCAGAGAAAATTTCTAATAAAAATATTGAAGTATATGTCCCGACAATAATCTTACTTCGTCGTTGGAGCGATAGGATAAAAAAAATTAATGTTCCGTTATTCAGAAATTATGTTTTACTTAAGTGCTCAGAGAAAGAAAGATTATATGCTATACAAACAGAGGGAGTAGTTAGATGTGTTACATTTCAAGGAAAACCAGCAATTATTCCAAATAAGCAAATTGAGAGTATTAAGAAGATTTTAGAAGTTGAAAGAGAAAAAATTGAAGTTCAAAACGGTTTCTTAAAGGGTGAAAAGGTAATTATTTCTTCAGGTCCATTTGTAGGTGTCGAGGGTGTAATTTATTTTAACGAGAAGAATGAAAATAAAATAGCAATTCTCGTGGAAGTATTAAATCGTTCAGTAGTTGTTACCTTACCACCCGAATCAGCTATAAAAGTATTATAAAATATTTGAGTTATATTATGCTATCAAATCAAAAATCAGTAAATCAACTTGATGCAGGAGAGAAAATTCAGCATTTTTTCCTTCTGAGTAAAATTGAAATTAAAATTACAAAAACAAATAAAGAATATCTCGATTTGGAATTTCGAGATAAATCAGCCTCGATTGTTGGAAGAATGTGGGATAATATTGATGATATAAAATTTGAAGTCGCACAAGGTAATATTGTTAAGGTTACGGGACAGGTTGAAAAATATCAAGATGTACTTCAAGTTAAAGTCGAAAAAATGAAAGTAGCTGATGAAAATGATAATATCTCAATCGAAGATTTTTTACCTCGGAGCGAGCGTAACTTAGACGAAATGCTCGATGAATTTGATGGTTTGATAAATTCGATAAAAAATCAATATTTAAAAAGACTGCTTAAATTGGTTTTTGCTGGGAAAAATTTGGATGAATTTATTAAAATGCCTGCTGGTAAAATGTGGCATCATTCATATATACACGGTGTTCTTGAACATAGTCTTGAAGTTGCAAAAATTTGTGAATTAGTTCATTCGTTTCATCCTGACATAAATCGTGATTTAATGCTGGCGGGTGCATTGTTGCATGATTTCGGAAAAGTATTTGAACTGCAGTATAAACCAACTTTCGATTATACTGACCAAGGAAAATTGCTCGGACATATTGTACTTGCAACAATAGAAATTGAAAAACGAATTTCACAAATTCCTAATTTCCCCGATGATCTAAAAAATCAAATTATACATCTTGTATTAAGTCATCAAGGAAAATTGGAACACGCATCACCGATTGAACCAAAAATGGCGGAAGCGATTGCTCTCTATTATGCTGATGAATTAAGTGCGAAAACAAATGCATACAAAGGAGCAATTAAGGAACAACAAAATTCTGGCAAAGGATGGACAAATTTTATAAAATTAGCAGACACGGATTTA
>JAFGID010000186.1 GCA_016929735.1 Ignavibacteriales bacterium
TAGTATCGATAAATTTTATATATATAATCAGCCCAATTTTTATAATTAAGATGAGACATCATCTGGTCATATATTTTCGGTAAAAAAGTATAACTAGACATCATCACTTTTTGCTCTATTTTTCAATATTTTCTTTGAAAGATAGAAACTTTCGAGAATTCCTTTTTCATCTGCGATATACTTTTCAGCAATATCAAAAGCAGTACCATGAGCTGGAGAAGTTCGAATAATTGGTAAACCCATTGTGTAATTTACTCCTGATTTAGCATTCAATAATTTAAATGGAATTAAAATCTGGTCGTGATACATTCCTATTACAAAATCATATTTTTTGTAATCTTTATTGGAAAAGAAACCGTCAGATGGAAATGGTCCTTCCAATAAAATATTATGTAGCTCTCGCATTGCTGGTTTAATTATTTTTATCTCTTCCTCTCCGAGTTGACCATCTTCCCCGGCATGAGGATTTAATCCAAGTAATGCAATTCTGGGATTATTTATTTTGAAATCAGTAATTAAACTTTTGTAAGTAAGCTTAATCGCATCTGTCAATTTTTCTTTAGTAATATTTTTTACAATTTCCTTTATTGGTTTGTGAATAGTAAGCAAAGCACATTTCATTTTTTTTGAGATGAATGACATTAAAACGTTTTCAGAATTAAAAATATTACTTATCAAACTTGTGTGACCAGTAAATTTTATTCCAGCCAAATGCCAAGCATATTTTGAAATGGGGGCGGTGATTAAAACATCAGCTTTTTTCTTCTTGAGTAATTCGCAAGCTTTTATAATTGATTTGTAACTAATCTCTCCCGATGCTTTCGAAGGTAGACCTAATTTTTGCTTTACAGTACCAATGTTTAAGACTAAAACATTTTTTTCTTTAATTAGCTTATCATCAATTAAATTACATATTTTATAATTAAAATTTAAGTTGAGTTTTTCAATTGTATTGAGAAAGATATTTGAAGGACAGATAAAGATGATTTTATTCTTTTCTTTGTTTAAATTATTTATACTTTTTAAGCATATCTCTGGACCAATTCCATTTATATCTCCACAAGTAAAAATAAATCTTTTCATTATTGGCTCATCAATTTATAATCACCTGTTCCAGTTTTATCAACAAAAATAAATTTCTTATTCAGTTCCAAATAAGTCCACATTTCATTTATGTCATTTCTTTTTGTATAATCTCTTTCAATTGAATCTGGCTGACCATACTTAATGTAAATCATTCCTCTGTCAGTCTCAAAGCCATTTCGCAATTTAAAAGAAGATAAATTATCAATGGCATAGTCCACTCTTAAATAATATTCCTTCATAATTTCATTAAAGGCATATCCATCGTCAGGTTTCATTTCTTTCCAATAGTCGACTAAATTCTGATAATATTTTTCTCTGCTCCCTTCCATCAACTCACTAATTACTTCCTCGCTTTCAATAGCTGCTAATGCTTCAATTGCTAATTCTGGAAAATAAAGAGATTTCGGTTTATCATACCATACTACTTTTGTATTAAATATTTGCTCTTGATCCTTATAAAATATTTTTATTTGAACATAGCCTTCATATAATCTTCTATTGAAGTTTTCAATAAAACATAAAAATATTTCTTCTCCATCTTCATTATTCAGGTAGATATTATCAGACATTTTTTCAATGTTAAATTTAAATGGTATCTTATTAGTTAAGCTTTGAGAAAGACAAATCTCGTTATTTTGAATCACCTCAATTCTAACTTCTTCTTCGGTTAAATTCCTAAATGGAATAATTAATGATAAATCGCTATGTATAAAAGGTATATCGTTTCCAAAATTAGTTAAATGAAATGAACTAGAAGAATCTTTACTACCGTAAATATATATTGGCTTATAAAAAATATCATTAATTTCTTCAAAATGTAAATCACCTACTTGAGGAATAAATACATTTTTTGAATTATTCATTATTAAGTTAATATGCGAAATATACTCTTCGCCTGGTATAATAAATTTTATTACTCCTTGTAAAAAATCTTCTCTTGATTGTGTTAAGTTATAATCATCAACAACACATTTCTCATTCCCAATCTCTCTATAAATAAAACCATTTTTGTCTTTTAATTCAACATTAACTGAAACATTAGAGAAATATTTATCTTGTTCCTTTATGAAATTCAAAAAATTAAATGGAATTCTATATGAATAAAAAAGCGTTACTTCTTTATCTGTCCTAATAAAGTTTTTTTCAAATAAAACTGAAGTGTTAAAAATACCTTGATTAAATTTTCTTTCTAACTCTTGAGGGTAAAGAATTGGTATTGATATAAAAAAAACAATAAATAATCTCTTTATCATAATTTATAAATTAAAAGTTTACTTGCATCAGGAATTCATACTTTGTAAAAATTCTTTATTATTCTTTGTTCCTTTCATTTTATCGAGTAATATTTCCATAGCTTCCACCGAGGTAAATTCGCTGATATATTTTCTAAGAATCCAGACACGATTCAATTCATCTTCCGAAAGTAAAAGCTCTTCTTTCCTTGTTCCTGATTTGTTAACATCTATTGCTGGGAAAATTCTTCTATCTGATAAATCTCTGTCAAGGACCAATTCCATATTTCCTGTTCCCTTGAACTCTTCAAAAATTACTTCATCCATACGGCTACCAGTTTCAATTAAGGCAGTTGCAATGATTGTCAGACTACCCCCCTCTTCGGTATTTCGTGCGGCACCAAAAAATCTTTTTGGTTTTTGTAACGCATTTGCATCAACACCACCAGACAGAATTCTTCCACTATGAGGAATAACCGTATTATGAGCGCGTGCTAATCTTGTAATACTATCAAGAAGAATGACAACATCCTCGCCATTTTCAGTTAATCTTTTTGCTTTTTCTATTACCATATTTGCAACTTGCACATGTCTTTCTGCGGGTTCATCAAATGTTGAGCTTACAACTTCTGCTTGGACTGAACGTTGCATATCTGTAACTTCTTCAGGCCTTTCATCTATTAAAAGAATTAGCAATTGTATTTCGGGATGATTTCTTGTAATTGAATTCGCAATTTTCTGAAGTAAAATTGTCTTACCACTTTTGGGCGGTGACACAATTAATCCTCTTTGTCCTTTCCCGATTGGTGAGAGCAAATCCATTATCCGCATTGAAAATTCACCTGGGATTGTTTCCAATTTTATTCTTTTCAATGGATGCAGTGGAGTTAAATTGTCAAAGAGTGTTCTTCCACGGATTAATTCTGGGGCTCTGTTGTTAACAGCTTCCACTTTTAATAGTGCAAAAAATCGTTCGCCTTCTTTGGGAGGTCGCACTTGCCCACTAACGAAATCACCGGTTCGTAAAGCGAATTTTTTTATTTGCGATGGTGAAACATAGATATCACCCGGGGATGGGAGGTAATTATAATCAGCTGATCTCAAAAATCCATAACCATCCGGTAATACTTCTAAAACACCTTTTAAGTAGCTAACACCATCTTTCAGTGTTTGAGACTCTAATATTTTATTTATTAGGTCTTGCTTTCTTAGATCTGAGTAGCCACTTATTCCAAGCTCTTTAGCTATTTCGTATAGCTCTACTACCTTTTGAGATTGTAACTTTGAAATGTCAAGTGTCATTGTAAGTCCTGTATTGTTTTAAATTAATTTATTTCAAATGCATTCATATTGAATTGCGCAAGAGGTTTATTTGATTTTTTGAATGAAATTTACAAGAGGTATAAATGATTAAGGTTAATTTATACTAAATATTTACATTTCAATATTAAACAAAAATATTTTTATTTACAACTTCAATATCACAATTTTTTTTTATATTTACAAACAAAATTTACTAATTAAATTATAAAATAATTCAAATTTGCGATGAAAAAGTTTTTTATTATAATTGGTTTTTTAATATTCTTTTTTAGTAATACCAATGCACAATACTACTTTGGTGCGGGTTTTTATTTCGACACATCTATACCTTTAAGTAATTTGACAGATTACGATTATGAATATCGACCTGGTTATGGTTTTAATGCAAAAATCATGCTTGAGATGACAGAAGGATTTCATATAATTTTATCATCTGGTTATACAGTTTTTGAATGTAAATCCTATAAAGATTTTAGTTTAGCAATATTACCAGTGTATCTTGGTTTAAGAATGTATCCATTTTATGGTTCATTTATGCCATATCTTAATGTTGAAGGTGGATTAAATTTTATGTTTCAAGACGCATATAAGTCAGCAGAATCTGAAAGAGTACAAAAAACGAAACTCGGATTTGGTTTTGGAGGAGGTTTTCTTTTTCTTGAAAGTGAATTTATTAAACTTGACTTGAATATTCTTTATAATATAATTAACACAAAAGAAGTTACTTCGAAATTTTTATCTTTAAGACTAGGAATTGCATTCGGATTTTAGGGAATAGACTATATATTAAATTTTTGAACCCTTCGAAATAATACAAAAATGTCACTCTAAATCCCGATTTATCAGGATGAAGAGTCTCTAAGTTATTATAAAATATAGATATTTTACTTCTCTCAATATGATAAACGAGTTTTTTCAAAGGCTTCTTTTTCTAATATATTTTTACACTTCCCAAACACCTCTTCAATTGATATACTATTAATATTTTCGCTAACTTTTAAAAAATACTTTTTCTTGCCTATGGGTGACCATTGTTCAGGATTTGTTGGTCCGAATAAAGAAATTTGTGGTGTATCAGTTGAGCCAGCAACATGCATTATTCCAGTATCATTTGTGATAAACAAATGGCTTTTTGATATTATGGAAGCAGTTTCAGAAATATTTTTATTTAAAAATGAGGGGATGTGAAAATTAAGTTTGTTGTTGATATCTTGAATTTGCTCAAAATCTGCATCAGTACCAGTAAAATAAAATTTGACTTTGTATTTACCTTTGAGTAAAATTATCAAACTACTAAATTTACCTGTATCCCACCTATTCTGAATTTTCCCCGCTCCTACATGTAATCCTATTAAAATTTCTCCCTTTTCAAATCTGATTTCTTCAATAAATTTTTGCGATTCGATGTTATCTTCTTCATCTGTTGTAATTACAATTTGATAATTTTTTATATCAATTCCAAAAGGTCTTAGAATATCAAGTCCGTAATCTGCAACATACCTTTTAGGATTTTTATCCCAATTCATATCAATTCGTCTGTCAAAGAAAAATGCTGAATCGTTAATTTTTCCATTTAAAGATTTAGGCCCAATTCTGATTTTTGCTTTTGAAAGCCGACTGAGTAGATTACTTGTAAATGAAATTGATATAGTAACAGGAACAATAGATATATCATATCCTTTTCTCAGTGTTTTTAATAATTTTGTAAGATAATTCAGATTAAATAGTTTTTTTTTATTAAAAACAAATTTTTCTTTAATCAAAACGTTCTTTCCAATTGCATTACAATTTTGGGGGCTGACAATAATTGTGATATTACATTCAGGAAATTTTTCCTTTATTGCTAGAAACATCGAAGTTGAAGCAAGCAAATCACCAAATTGATTATGTTGTCGGACGATTAAAATTTCTTTTGGATTACCTATATCTTTGGAAGGGTTCTCTTTAACTCTAAAAAATAATTTGAAAAATTTTAATACTAATAAAGAAAGGATATTCTTTCGACGCATAATTAATCCGAATTATTTTTATCATCAAGGTCTTCAAATTGTGCATCAATTATATCATTCTTATCAATACTTGATTTACTTTTATTTTTATTTACCGTAATTCTATCTTTTTCCGATTTTACTTTTTTATAGTAGATAATAATCAAAGAAATTATTTTCATTACGATATAAATAACTACAGAAAAAAGTATCCATCTAACCATTTACTAACAGACCTCCAGGATTAAAATATTCTGTTCTTGCCCTATCCTTTCTAAAAATTTGATTAAATAATTCATCAAAATCTGATTTATTGTTGACGAAATCAATTTCATTTGCATTTACGATTATTAATGGAGTATCATCATAATTAAAGAAGAAACGATTATAGCAATCACACAAATCCTGCAAGTATCTTTTACTAATTTGCTTTTCAATTTTCCTATTTCTTTTCTTAATATTTTGAAGTATCCTGTCTATTGTTGATTGTAAATAAATCACAATATCTGGCTTTGGTAAATTTTTTTTCAACATCGGGAAAATTGTATCATAAACATTTAATTCCTCGTCATTAAGGTTTAAGTAGGCAAATATTTGGTCCTTATCAAAGATATAATCACTTATCAAATAATCAAAAAATAAATCAGCTTGGTTGAGTTGTAACAACTGTTTATATCGGCTAATTAAAAAATGCATCTGAGTTTGGAAGGCATATTTTTCCTTGTCTGAATAGAATTTTTCAAGAAAAGGATTATCATCGAATTCTTCCAATATCAATAATGAGTTCAACCTCTTATTTAATAGTTCAGACAGAGAAGTTTTACCAACTCCAATTACGCCTTCAATAGCTATATATCTTATCTTATCCATTTAATGATTAATAATTTTACATTACCTTTTCTAAAATAGTTAAATTATTTTCATCAACCATAATATTTTTAATCACAATTCTATTTTTAGGATTGATAAAATTTTCGTCTAATTCTTTCATCGGAATAATGAAGAAATCTCTCTTGTCAAATTCTTTATGCGGGATTGAAAGATTCTCGTCATCTATTAGTACATCATTATAAAAGATTATATCAATATCAATTATTCTCGGTCCCCATTTAATCGTTTCTTCCCTGCCAAGTTTCTTTTCTATTTCTTTTAAGGTTTCAAGCAATTCATAGGGTTTGTAAAAACTTTGAATCTTCACTACACAATTATAAAAATTATTTTGCTTTTCTAAACCAATCGGTTTTGTCTCATAAATTGTTGAAATTTTTTCTACAAAAATATATTTATCATTTTCCAACTCAGCAAGTGCAAGAAAAAGGTTTTCTCTTCTGTTGCCTAAATTTGAACCCAGACCTAAAAATATATTATCCTGCATTTTCCTTGATGACTTCAGCTTCGACACATTCAATAACTCCTCCCACTGGTACATTATTTTTTCTAATTCTTACTGCTATTTTTTTTATTGTTGGGAAATTTTCTAATATCCTCTCTGCAACTTCCGACGCTATTGTTTCAATTAAATTATATTTTTTTTCATGAACAACTTTATTTATAATTTTATAAACATTATAATAATTGATTGTTCTATGGAGGTCATCATATTTTGCTGCTTCTGAAAAATCGGTATAAATATCAATGTCAGCTTCGAACTTTCCACCAATACTCTGTTCCTCTTGCATTGTCCCATGATATGCATAAAAGCTTGCATTTTTTATTCTAATTATATTTTCCATTAACTACCACTTTTTTTTATAATAATTTTTTAAGGGTTGCAAATTAACAAATAAAATACCAATTAGCACAACACAACTTCCAATTATATCATAAATTGAAAATTTTTCAGATAAAATTAACCATCCTAAAATAATAGCAACTATCGGTGTAATTAATGATGAAAAAGAAAGAATAACAATATTCATTCTTTTCAATAACCAATAATAAGTCGTGAAAGCTACTAATGTTCCGAATGTAGCTAAATAAGATACACTCAAAATTCCATTCAAATCAAATTTCCAATAATTTCTGTCCTCCAAAAAATATCCAATTAAAATAAGAATTATTCCGCTTGATAATAAAGGTAAAAAATTCATTGTAATCGGATTAAGATGTTGTCCAAATTTTTTAATAGTAACTGCAATTAAAGCTTGAAGAATCGCACTCAAAATTACAAATAACATCCCTAGGAAATCGTGAGAAAAATCAATACTAAAATCTTCCGCAAAAATAATTATAATTCCAATGAAACCGAGAGTTACACCAATAATTTTTAATTTTCCAATCTCCTCATTTGGAAGGAGAAAATAAGAAAACACAATAATAAAAAATGGATATACAGCAAATAAAATTGACGCCAAACCTGTATCAATATATTGTTCAGCCCAATATACTAACCCGAATGGTATAACAAATGAAAAAAAAGTTAAGACTAAATACAACTTAAGAGATAAAAAATCAAGTTGAAGCGTCATTCCTCTGAATTTCATAAAAATAAAAATTAAAATTGAAGCTAAGAAAAATCTTAAACCGATTGAAAAAAATGGAGTAAAAGAATACAATCCAAATTTTATAGCAAGCCAGGTAGAACCCCAAATGATACTGATTCCTATATACCCAATAAATATTTTTATCGAATTACTTTTCATTTTGTATTCTTTAATGCAATAATTCCTAAAGCTCTACCCGACATCTCACCATCACGCCTATATGAGTGCAAAAGTGAATTAGTCTCGAATGAACAAATATTTGAAATCTGAATATTTCCTTTTTTAACCTGATTTGCTAATAACATATCATAATTAGCAGCAGCAATATTTAGAAATAGTTTATTACAATTTTTATAAATATATTTTCTATGAAATTTTTCTCCTACTTCCTTTCCGATTTCATAATTAAAAACAGATATTGAAGGAGATATATAAGCATATAGATTTTCTGGATTCGTCGTGAATTCATTTATCATTAAATTGATAGTCTTGTGCAGTATTTTTTTTGCAGTACCCCTCCAGCCTGAATGGACGCTGGCGATTACATTATTTACTTTATCATACAAAAAAATTCCTGCACAATCAGCTGAAGTAATTGAAATCCCTAACTCTGTCCTGTTTGTAATAAGTGCATCGCAATCACCAACAAATCCTGGTTTATCCACAACTTTAATTATATCACTATGTGTTTGATGTTGATATACTAAATTGGATATTCCTAATTTATTAAAAAATTTATTTCTGTTTTCATTAACAATTTTTTCATCGTCCCCAACATGAAGAGATAAATTAAAATAAAATGGATGGCCTCTTTTTGATCCAATTTTTGTGCTGAATCCAAAAATAATTTCAGGGAATCTATTAAACAAACTGCTTCGAATAATAATCATAAATTACGAATATAAATCAATTAGTCATTTAAATAATCTCTAAGGATTTTTTAATATCGATTATTATATCTTTTGCATTTTCTAATCCTACAGCCAGACGAACACCACCCGGATCAATTGCTCGTGATTCCAGCTCTTCTGCCGGAACAACGGAATGCGTCATTGAGGCAGGGTGTTCAATAAGCGTTCTACTGTGTCCAAGACTTACAGCTAAAGTTAATGTATAAGCATTTTCAGCAATGTAGTCCATAAATTTGCTTCCATTCTCTTTACTTTCAGCAGGACTCTTTCCTTTTAATACAAAATATATTAAGCTACCTGGTGCAAATATTCCTTCAAAATCAAGCATCTGTTTTTTTGCAATTTCATAATGTTTATATGATTTTAATCCGGGATAATTAACAAATTCAATCTTCGGATGATTTTCGAGGTATTCGGCTATTTCCTGCGCAGTCTTAATTTGCTTTTTTTGACGTAATGATAAGGTTGGTAATCCGTAAGTTAAAATTGCCCAAGCTGCTTTTGTTGATAAGACAGCTCCAAAATCCTTTCGGTACAAAAGTAATAATCCTTTGAATTTTTTCGGTCCGATAACCACTCCACCCATATCAGTTCCAAACCCACCAATACCTTTAGTTAAAGAGTGAACAACAAAATCAGCACCAAAATTTAGCGGCCTCTGACAATACGGAGTCGAGAATGTATTGTCAATTACTATATAAATTTTGTTTTCATCAGTTCTCTTTTTATTTTCAGTATCAATAACTTTTCTTATCTCCTGAATATCAATTATATCGAGATTTGGATTGCTCGGGGTTTCAAAATATATAACTTTTGTTTTCTCGGTTAAATTTTTTGATAAATTTTCAATTATTGTTAAATCGACATAATTAACTTTTATATTATATCTCGGATACCAATTATTGAATAAGGATATTGTACAACCATACATTGTCTTGTGAGCTAAAATTTCATCATTTGATTTTGTGAGAATACCCATAATTGCAGAAATGGCACCCATACCCGTAGCAAAAGTAACAGCAGCTTCTCCTTCTTCTGCAAAAGCCAAATTTTCTTCAAGTATATCTTTATTAGGTTCTCCTAATCTGTCATAAATAAAAATTGGGTCTTCAAGAAAATCATCAATGTTGCCAAATTGCATAAATCCACGAGCACCCCTATCAACTGAATCCAAACGAAAAGTTGTAGAAGATGAAATTGGGGCTGTGACGTGATGGGAAAAGTCCCATTTAGCTGTAAAATCTTTACCTAACAATAATTTTGTTTCCATCGAATAATTAGAATTATTCAATTTCTTTGATTTTTCATCCTTTTTCATTTTATCTCCCAATTAAATTTTATATCCTCTTAAGAATTCTTCGGTTTTCATTTTCTTTCGTCCTTCTGGTTGTATCTCTAAAATTTTTATAGAATTGTAGGTACATCCTATTATCAACTCATTCTTAGTTTGATACACTTCACCAACTTTTAAATTTAAATAACTCACTACTTCGCTTTTAAATACTTTATATCGCTTATCGTTGTAAACAAAATAAGCCCCTGGTGTTGGAGATAATCCACGTATCAAATTAAAAATAGCACGAGCGGATTTTTTCCAATCTATAAGACAAATTTCATCACTTATTTTAGGTGCTGAACAGACTAGAGAATCATCTTGCTTCTCAAGATTAACTTTATTTTCTTGAATTGCCTCTATGGTTTCTAATACCAAATCAGCACCGAGATTTTTCAGTTTTTCATATAAAATCCCATAGTCATCAAAATCACAAATTAATATTTTCTTTTGTAATATTATATCACCAGTATCTACTTTTTCTTTAATAAAAAAAGTTGTAACTCCAGTTTCTTTTTCACCATTTATTATAGCCCATTGAATTGGTGCCGCACCTCTATATTTAGGCAATAATGATGCATGTAAATTAAACGTTCCTAAATTTGGAATAGTAAATACTTCCGCAGGTAAGATTTTGAATGCAACAACGACAAATAAATCAGCTTTTATATCCTTAAGATTTTGAACAAATTTTTCATCATTTAAATTATCAGGTTGAAGTAATTTTAATTTGTGTTGTAGTGCAAATTCCTTAACCGGACTATATGAAATTTTCTGACCTCTACCTGACTGTTTATCAGGGATAGTAACAATAGCTGAAATTTCATAGATACTATTAATTAATTTTTCAAGAGTAGTGACAGCAAAATCCGGTGTCCCGAAAAAAACAATTTTCATAATTTTTTAATAAATTTACTTAATGAATATTGGGTAATCGGTTTCAATTTGCCTTTTTAACAAACTATCCAAAACATTTGATAATTTTTTCTTACTTTTGTTATCAATTCTATCGGGAATTAATTTACCAATCAAATGATCCGACTCGTGCTGAAAAACTCTAGCAAGTAAACCATCTGCTTCAATCTCTTGTTCTTCTTCATTCAAATCTAAATATCTTAATTTAATAGCTGCTGGTCTAAATACGTCTGCTCGTAAAGTAGGTAAACTAAGACAACCTTCCTCAAAGGGTTCTGTTTCATTAGACGAAGCAATTATTTTAGGATTAATGGCAATCAAGGGCTTAACTTTTTCATATCCTTCAACTGGACTAATATCAACTATAAAAATTTGTTTATCGAGATTCACTTGATTAGCCGCAAGCCCTATCCCATTAGCATTCCGCATAGTATCGAACATATCTTTGACAAGTGTAATTAATTCATCGTCAATCGCAGTTATTTCTTTTGCTTTTTTCCTGAGAATTTCTTCTCCATAAATTGTTATCGGTAATAATGACATTTAAAATATTTACCTTTGTTTTTTGATTTACATTACAAATTTAAATCAATTTAGTTAAAAAAACATTATTTTAATAAATTTATGATTGAAATAGTGATATCATTTATAGATATGAATGATATGTAGAACATAAAAGTTTGATTAATTAAAATTATTTACTATATTTTAAATATCAAAAAACAAATTAAAGGAGGTCTTACTGTGAAAAAACTATTAATAAGTATTTTCATATTATTGTTAACCGTTTTTACATCTTTTGCACAAGTTACTACATCAAATAAACTGCCTAAATGGAATTTAAGCAATCAATTTGATGGTACCGAAAGTCCTGTCCTTAATAAGGTAACTAAAACTTCTGCATTCATTCCAATCACTTGTCCTCCTGGAGCAAGACATGAAAACGAACCTTGTAAAGTTGCCGCTCTTGACTCTGTTAATGGAGGATGTAATACTCCACCTTATGTGTATTATTCTACTGTTGAGCTAGGTGATACAATCTGTGGTGCTGCATGGGTAGACTCAATTCCTAACGGAACCATGTATAGAGATACAGACTGGTACTTATTTCAATTAGATAGTTATTATGATTTTGAGTTTACCGCCGTTAGTGAATTTAATGCGTTGTGCTTTATCATAGATATGACTGATGGTTGCGGTAATTTAACAACTCCATATAGTGATACATTTTCCGGATTGGATACAGGCAAAATGAGTGGTACGCTTAGTCCGGGTTATTATTGTGTGTGGATGGGAGCTTCTGGTTGGAGTAAATTTTACAAATGTGCTTCTGATTCATTAGATTATTGGTTTACCATCAGTGGAACACCTACATCTGCACCCTCTTTCTGTCCAGTTGATACACCATATTCTTCAATTTTGGAAGACGAACCTTGCGGTGATGATTCAAATGGCGGATGTAATATGACAACACCCACATTCGATACTGTTAATGTTGGAACTGTTATTGTTGGCAATGTTTGGTTCGATGGAAGTACAAGGGATACTGATTGGTACATATTTACTCTTACTGATACGACTATTGTTACATTAACTGCTAAAGCAGAATTCACTGGTTATACAGGATTCATTGATTTCAGCTCTGGATGTCCAGTCTCAAGTTTTTATTCTTATGTTTATTTTTATCCTTGTCAATTTTCTTCTTTAACTGAAAAATTGCCACCTGGTGAATGGGTTGTTTGGGCTGGTTCTGATTATAGTACGGTTATTGATTGTGATTCTAATGTTTATAAGTTGGGAATATTTCAAGGTCCTGCAACAGAAATAATAGATAATCAAAATGTTTTGACTTCATACAAGCTTGAACAAAATTATCCAAATCCATTTAATCCTATAACGAACATCAGATTTTCGATTCCAAATGCTTCAAATGTTAAGTTAACAATTTATAATATTCTTGGTGAAAAAGTTGCAACCTTGGTTAATGAACTAAAAACAGCTGGGACTCATCAGGTTGAGTTTGATGCTTCATATTTATCGTCGGGTATTTACTTCTACAGACTTGAAACTCCAGAGTATATTGATATTAAGAAAATGATTTTAATGAAGTAACTATGTAGAAAATATTTCAGGCTGTCAAATTTGACAGCCTTTTTTATTATCAAATTATTTTCTTAGTTTTAATTTTCAGTAATTTTGTTTTGTTGCCTGCATTGAATCACCACCAAATTTTTCTTTGAAATATTTTGCTATTATCCAAGCAAGCATTGATTCCGCAACTACTGAACAAGCAGGAACCGCGACGACATCACTCCTTTCTTTTCGTGAAATTAAATTCTTTCTACTTAAAATATCTATAGTATTCATAGGTGACATCAATGTTGGAATTGGTTTCATTGCTACTCTGACAATTATTGGTAAACCAGTTGTCATACCTCCTTCAATCCCCCCAGAATGATTTGTCTTTCTGCTAAATGTTTTCCTTTCTCTTGTAATTTCATCATTTGATGAACTACCAAAAATATTTGCTAATTGAAATCCCATTCCTATTTCAACACCTTTAACTGCATTTATTGACATCATTGCTGCTGAAATATCAGCATTAATTTTTCTATCGTAATGAACATAACTGCCTAGTCCAACAGGTACTCCTGTTGCAATGATATAAAATGTTCCGCCAAGTGTTTCACCTTTTTGATTTGCTTCCTCAATTTTCTTAATTATTTCATTCTCATGTTTTTGGTCAAACACTCTAACCTGATTTTTGTCTGCTTTTAAAGATATTTCCCAAGCATTTTTTTCTTTTATTTTATTATTGAATAAATTATCTGAATAATTTTTTCTTGGATAAATACCACCAATACTTTCAACAAAACTGCCAATACTAATCCCAAAATTTTCTAAAAATTTTCGTGCAACCGAGCCAGCAACAACTCTACAAGCAGTCTCCCTTGCACTTGCTCTTTCAATTACATTTCTAATATCATCAAAATCATATTTTTGTGAACCGACAAGATCAGCATGTCCAGGGCGAGGAACTGTAATTTTTTCAACCTTTTTATTATTTTTATCTATTGACATTTTAGTTTGCCAGTTTTCCCAGTCTTTATTTTTAATAAGAACAGATATTGGCGAACCAAGCGTTTTACCATTTCTTACACCAGATATAATTTCACACTCATCAGTTTCAATTTTCATTCTGTCCCCTCTTCCATCTCCTATCATCCTTCTTTTTAGATGAAAATCGAGATATTTTTTATCAATTTCCATGTTTGATGGAAAACCTTCGATGATTACGGACAGTGCTTTTCCGTGCGATTCACCTGCTGTTAAAAATCTTATCATTTAATTCTCAAAATAATTTTTGGTTATTACAAATATAAAAAGGTATGTTTATCACATACCTTTGAAAATTCAATTTGCTAATTATTCTTTCTCGTTCTTAAGCAATTCATTTATTGAAACCGCTGCTCTCCTACCTTCTCCCATTGCCAGAATTACTGTCGCAGCACCAAGCACAATATCACCTCCGGCATAAATCCTTTCTATCGATGTTTTTTGGTTTTCATCAACAATGATATTTCCCCATTTGTTTACTTTTAATTCTGGCGTCGTTTGGCTTATCAACGGATTGCTGTTATTTCCGATTGCAACAATTATAGTATCAACCTCCATAATAAATTCACTATTTGGTATCACTACAGGTCTACGCCGACCCGAATCATCGGGTTCACCAAGTTGATACCTTAAGCATTCCATTGCCTTTACTTTACCAGTTTCATCACCGATGATTTTTTTAGCATTTTGCAAGAAATGAAATTCTATTCCTTCTTCTTTTGCATGGGCAACCTCTTCTTTTCTTGCAGGCATCTCAACTTCTGTCCTACGATATACAACATAAACGTTCTCAGCACCTAGTCTAACAGCCATTCTTGCTGCATCCATCGCAACGTTTCCACCACCAAGAACAGCAACTTGTTTAGATTTATAAATCGGTGTATCCGCAACACCTCTTTCATACGCTCTCATTAAATTTGCACGTGTAAGATATTCATTTGCTGAAAAAACGCCAACAAGACTTTCACCTTCGATACCCATAAACATTGGAAGCCCGGCACCTGTCCCAATGAAAATGGCCGAAAAACCATCTTTATTCATTAAATCGAGAAGTTGTCTTGTCCTACCTACAACATAATTAGTTACTATTTTAACACCCATCTTTTGCAGTGTATCAATTTCTTGATCAATAACATAATTCGGTAGACGGAATTCAGGAATACCATATCTTGTAACACCACCTAATTTATGAAAAGCTTCAAAAATTGTAACATCGTGACCTTCTCTTCTAACATCAGCTGCTACAACAAGTCCTGCAGGTCCACTACCTACTATTGCAACTTTTTTACCTGTCTCAGGTTTTACTTCGGGAATACTTACTTTGCCAGTATTTCTTTCCCAGTCAGCAACAAATCTTTCAAGACGACCAATCGAAACCGATTTATCAACATCCTTTAAACTTTTTCCAAGTGTGCATGGTAATTGACATTGAACTTCCTGAGGACATACACGTCCACATATCGAAGGTAGTAGATTAGTCTTTTTTATTATATCAATAGCAGATTGATAATCACAATTAACAATGTGTTGAATAAATAAAGGAATATCTATCGCTACGGGACAGCCAGCGATACAAGGTTTATTCTTGCATTGCAAACATCTCATCGCTTCAAGACGTGCTTGTTCTTCTGTATAACCTAAAGCAACTTCTTCCAAATTCGAACGCCTAACTATTGGATCCTGTGATGGCATTTCTTGTAGCGGAATAGTCATTCTGTCTTTAGGTTTAAGTTCATCTTTAACTGGTAGATATTTGTAAAGTAACTCTCTGGCTTCATTTACTAATTCTATCTTATTTTTAAAACTCATCACCTACCCCCTCTAATCTTAATCTCTTCTTCCAACCTACATCTATGTGATTCTGCTTCCAATTCTTTGTATGAATTTAATCTCGCAATCATGTTGTCGAAATCAACTTTATGCCCATCAAATTCAGGTCCGTCAACACAAACAAATTTGGCTTTACCATCAACATTTACTCTGCAACCACCACACATTCCTGTTCCATCAACCATAATTGTATTCAGTGAAACTAAAGTATGAATTCCAAAAGGTCTTGTTGTTTCAGCACAGTACTTCATCATTACTGGCGGTCCGATTGTAATTGCTAAATCAGGTTTCTTGTCTCGCTCACATATTTCCTTCAATGGTTCTGTTACTAAAGCTTTTCTACCATAAGAACCATCATCAGTACAAATAATAATTTCATCAGCGAGCCTTGTCATTTCGTCTTCTAGGATTAGCAATTCTTTTGTCCTTGCACCGATAATTAAAATCAGATAATTCCCAGCTTCCTTCATTGCCTGAGCTATTGGATGCAATGGAGCTATACCTATACCTCCTCCGACACCAACTACACTTCCATATTTTTCAATATGTGTTGGTTTGCCAAGCGGTCCTACTAAAGTTGGTACAATATCCCCTTTATTAAATTGAGATAAATCATAAGTAGTTTTTCCCACGACTTGAAAAATAATCGTGATAGAACCTTCTTTTTGATCTGCATCAGCAATGGTCAAAGGAATTCTTTCACCAATATCTTCATTAGTTTGGAGTATAATAAATTGTCCCGCTTTTCTCTCTTCAGCAATAAGTGGAGCTTCGAGTCGCATAAGAAAAACATCTTTTGATAATTGCTTTTTAAATAGCACTTTTGCCATTATAAATTTCCTGTTATTCAATTATACTTTAAAATTCAAGTTGAGCAGACAAATCATATGATTCCCGTTTCAAAGAAAAATTCATAGTATGATAAACTATCCTTTTTAACTGTGAAATTTCTTTTTTGAAATTTTGGACGAGAAATAGGTGAAGTCTCGTCGGGAATTAGGGTATATTCTCCCTCTGCCAAAAATATTCTAAATTGACCATCGATACCAGTATCAAAAGAATGAATAACTCTTTTATTCTTATTTACTATATTAAATCGTCCTACGAAAGGTTCTTCTGAGGGTTCTCTTTCTCTTACAATATTCTTGATAGGACCTCGTTTAACAATACCATAAATTCCTGAGGTAATTTTTTGTTTTGAAATTATTAAATCTAAATTGCTTAAGATTAAAAGCAATAAAACTACTAATAAAATTTTTATTTTTTTCATTTACCTTATTATTGAATTTTATTATTTATCACTTTTAATATTCCATCAAAACATATATTGTCTTTAGTTATTATTATAACAAAGAATTCATTTAATTCAACCAAACAAAAATAATTATTTTTCTTATCATTAAAAGTAACCTTCCCATCAAGAATTTTAAAATTCGAAAACTTTGGATTATTTTGAATACAATACAAAGAATAATCAGACTTTTCACTTCTATCTTTTACGTCAAAATATTTCATAATGATTACCTTATCATTTTCATATTCTCCTGCAACTGCTTCGACAAATAAAAATATATTTTTGTTATCAAAATGATAAATGTCATTAAAACTTAAATGCCCTCTTAAATATTTTCTACATATTAAATTCTCAGAAGGTAACAATTTTATTATTGATGGTTCAGCATATTTCCTTAATATAGTCTTTTCAATTTCTTCAATCAATTCAACAACAAAATTTGTGTCATGAACAATTTCATTTTCGTACGTTAAAGAAATAAAATAATTACCACTCCACAATAAAATATAGTAATCAAAAATTCTTGCATTATTAAACCCTTTTAATAATTCACCTTGACAATTTGAATTCAGACTAAATATTCCAAATGCTGATGAGGAATCATTCATTTCATAGATATCAAGATAAAGTGAATTTTTCTCATTTTTATATTTTGCCAATAACACCTTATTAAAACCATATTCATAATAAACATCTGCTCCACCATTTATATAATCGAACAATTCATCACATTCGTAAATTTTAGATGCTCCCTCTTGCTCCCAATTGCATTCAGTTAGCACCCATGAAATGCCTGAATGGATTTGATTGACAACTTCCTGGCTATAAACTTTGTATA
>JAFGID010000187.1 GCA_016929735.1 Ignavibacteriales bacterium
ACAGCACCAATCTCACAACAAGTTTGCAGAAGTATCGCAGTCTTTTTTCTAATCATTAATAAATAATCCTTGATATTGACATCAGAATTAGTTTCAAATTCCTTGTCGTAACTTTGTCCCTCGCAAACCTCGATTACTCCATTAGTAAAAATTTCAACTACTCGTTTAACATTTTCACCAAAACAATCTTTCAATAAATATTTATACGCTAATGCAATCAGACTATCACCTGCGAGGATAGCTGTACTTATATCATATTTTTTATGAAGTGTTGGCATACCTCTTCTTTTCTCTGAATTATCCATTATATCATCATGCACAAGTGTAAAATTATGAAGCAATTCAACCGACAAAGCAGCATTAAACACTGAATTCATTTTTCCACCAACAGCATAAGCCGATAACATAACTAAGAACGAACGCAACCTCTTTCCACCACCAATAATAATATATTCGCATGGTTCATAAAGAGAATTCGGAGTCTTACCTTTCAACAAAATTTCAAATTTTTTGTCTATTCGCTTTCTTTGCTTTGTATAAATGTTTTTTATTTTTTGATTATCCATATTTATAATAATTTATTTAAGTTTTGTGAACTAATCAATTTCAACTGTAAGTTTTAAGTTTTCAATTTTTTTATTATCTGCTTTTAAAATTAAAAATCTTAGATTATTTATTTTTATTGTTTCTTTTTCTTTTGGTATTCTACCAAGATGATTTGTAATAAATCCCCCTATAGTTTCATAATCACCTTCTATTATATCAAGATTTATTTCATCTTCAATAACATCTATTTTTGTTGAAGCTGAGAGGATAAAATTATTTTCATCTATTTTTTTTATATCTTCTTCCATCTCATCTGTATCATGCTCGTCACGGATTTCACCAAACATCTCCTCAATAATATCTTCAACTGTAATCAGCCCATCCGTCCCACCAAACTCGTCAAGAACAATTGCAATTGAAACTTGTTTATCTAAGAATTGATTTAGCATATCAAGACTCTTAACACTTCCAGGAACAAAAATTACATCACGTAAAATTTCAGAAATATTTTTTGGATTTTTGAACATATCTTTTGCTAATACTACTCCCCTAATTTGATCCATGCTTTCTTCGTAAACTGGAAGCTTTGAATATTCCGACTCCATAAAAATCTTCCTTACATCATTTATTGGAGTATTAATTTCAACACCAACAATGTTTGTCCGATTAGTCATTGCCTCATAAATTTTCTGTTCACCCAGATTAATTACTTTTTTAATTAAATCAGATTCGATTAGATCAACATTACCAGAGGTTTTTCCTTCTTCAATTAATCTTTGAAAGTCCTCACGAGCATATAGTTGAAATTTACTATTTTCCGATTTCCCAATATTCTTAAGCAAAGAATTTGAAAGCATTGAAGCAAGTTTAACAAAAGGAAATAAAATAAAATAAACCAATCTTAATGGTATAATAGATATTATAATGAATCCATTAGAAAAATCCCTTGCAAAAATTTTTGGAATTATCTCGCCAAATATTAGTAATATAGATGATGAGATGACCAAAATTTCAAAATCAGAAAGCTGAAAATTCTGGAGAAGATATATTGTACTTAACGATGCAAAAGCAACATTAACAATATTGTTAGAAATTAATATCGTTGAGAAAAAGCTTTCGGGTCTATTGCTAAAATAATTAAATGATAAGGCAGAAATTTTTTTCTGTTTTGCTTTAATTTCAAACTTTAATTTGTCTGCCGTAATAAATGCCAGTTCAGAGGCCGAGAAAAAACCGCTTAAGATTATTAAACAAAGTAAAAATAAGATATCGTTCATCATTAGTTAATAATTTTTATATTTATGTTACCATATATTATAAGTACAACCGAAATTACATATAATACAATTGCAAAAAGTAAAGGCATATCTTTAAATATCATTTCTATTGAACTCTCACCTTTCTGCTTTAAGTAAACCAGATACATATATCTGAAAATTCCAAAGATAACAAATAGAGTAGTGTATACAAGATTTTCTGTCCCGAAATATGCTTTTGTCCTTGCGTCAACTGAGTACAGCGAATAACAAATTATTACTCCAGCAGCCACAATCGCACCTATTTGATTGATAAAATCAATGCTATAATTTTCTAATACTTTTCTAGTTACAACTTCATTATTCTGATATACCAGCTCTGACCTTCTTTTCATTACAGCAAGAAAAAGCGAAATAAATATCGTTGATAGAATTAACCATTTTGAAATATAAATTTCTATAACAACCGCACCACCTAATACTCTTAGCATAAAACCAATTGCAATAGTTATGATATCTACTATTACAATTTTTTTCAGTATTAGAGTGTAAAAGATATTCATAAGAAAATAAGCCAAAATCACAATAAAAAATTTCAATGTTAGATTAATTAATATTGGAATTAGGATAGATGAGAAAATAAGCATGACAATGACCGAATTCCTCAATGAAATTTTTCCACTTGGTAAAGGTCTATTTTTCTTATTAGGATGCAGCTTGTCATATTCAATGTCAAAGATATCATTAAAGATATATACTATACTTGAACAAATACAAAAAGCAACGAAAGCAAGAATGACATAATAAGAGTAATCAAATTCAAATAAATGCTTTGAAAAAATCAAAGGAATAAAAACAAAAAAGTTTTTAATCCAATGAGTAACACGAATTAATTTTAAATAATTGTAAAACATATCTTTATTTAAATTCTTCCAAAACGTTTATCAAATTCTTCGATTGTAATTTTTATAACAGTCGGACGACCATGCGGACATACGTAAGGTAGTGATGTTGCAAACAATTGGTCAACCAGCAGACGCATTTCATGCTTTGTAACTCTATCTCCAGTCTTTATCGCAGCTTTGCAAGCATAAGATGCAGCAATATTATCTCTCAACTCCAAAGATTTTTCTTGTTCATTCTGTCTATATTCATTTAAGATTTCCAATAAAATTTCTTTTTCATTTCCCGATTTAATATCCGATGGAATACCGATAATAGAGATTGCATTTTTCGTAAGAAATTTTATTTCAAATCCAAGCTTTTCAAGGTAAGATTCAATTTCTTTAATCAAGTCATAATCCGCTGGGTCTAAAACAATTTTTTGTGGAAATAGCAATTGCTGGGACATTGGTAAATTAACTTCAAAAGATTTTAAAGCTTTTTCATATAAAATCCTTTCGTGCGCTGCATGCTGGTCAATGATCATCAAACCGCTTTTCACTTGTGATAGAATATATTTATTCTGAAGCGATACAATAAAACTATTATCCGAATTATCTTCTGAGCCATCTTCTCTTTCGTGATATACTTCTTTAAACTGATTATGAAACGGAGCTTCGATATTTTGGACATCAGTTTTAAGTTTTATATCCTTATTTATTGAACTAAACAACAAATCAATTTCTTCATCGGAAAAAACAGTTGGCTTTCTTTTCTCACTATTAGAATTAAAAAATGGTCTGTCTCCGAAATCATTTAAATTCGTTTTGGGAGCATTAGAAAAGAACAATTTACTTTCATCATTAAATGAAGTCTTAGGAACTAAATCATAACTTGCGAGTGATTTTTTAATAATTGAATGAATAAATGAATATATATTTCTTTCGTCATCAAATTTAATTTCGAGTTTACTTGGGTGAACATTTATATCAAATCGTGTTGGGTCTAATTCTAGAAATAAAACATAGAAAGGATAATCTCCTTTTTGAATTGTATTTTCATAAGCAGTGTATACTGCGTGATTAATTGACTTGCTGATAACATATCTATTGTTGACATATATGTACTGACCTATTTTGCTTTTTAATGTATTTTTCGGATGAGCAATAAATCCTTGAACATTCATATATTCAGTCAATTGCTGAACAGGAATTAAAGTTTCAAAAAAATCGTTTTCAAAAACCGCTGCTAGTCTTTCTTCCAATTTTCCTTTACGAAAATAATAGACTAATTCATCGTCATTATAAAATTTAAAACTAATTTCTGAATGACTAACTGCAATTCTTTTGAATGTTTCAATTATGTGCTTTAATTCTGTGTTGTTTGATTTTAAAAACTTTCTTCGTGCAGGTATATTGAAAAAAAGATTTTTGACAGTTACGGTTGTACCTTTAACTACTGCTTCTTTTTGTTTAATAATATTTGAATTGTCTTCAATTTTGATTACTGTTCCTACATCTTCATCTTTTGTTTTAGTTTTTATCTCGAGCAAACTAACAGCAGCGATAGAACTAAGTGCTTCTCCACGAAATCCATAGGATTTAATTGCTGATAAATCTTCTACAGAAGATATTTTACTTGTAGCATGTCGGTAAAAAGAAATGACCGCATCCTCTTCTGACATACCAACACCATCATCAACAACCTGAATTAATGTTTTTCCAGCATCTCGAATTATTAGTTCTATTTGAGTAGCCTCTGCATCAATAGAATTTTCCAATAATTCTTTCACTACTGATTCAGGCCTTTGAATAACTTCTCCAGCTGCAATTTTATTTGCAATAAAGTCAGGTAATATTTTTATTTTTTGTTCGGACATCATTTCTTTCGTGTATAGTATAAAACCATAAAACCCTTTAGTTTCTTTTTATCCTCTAACTTCCAAATTTTATCATTTATCTCGGGGAAAAACTTATCTCCCTGAACTATTAAATTAAACTTCGTTAAGATTATTCTATCAGCAATTTTCATAGCTCTATCAAAAATTCTTTCCCCACCAATAAAAAATACTTTTTCAAAATTTTTCGTATTACAAAATTCTATTGCATTCTTAAAAGATTTAAAAACTAAAAGATTTTCTTTTTTGCTATCTAAAAATATTTTTTTTGAAAGAACAATATTTAATCTACTATCAAGTATCTTTCCAATGCTCTCAAATGTTTTTCTACCCATTATTACTGGAAAACCAATAGTCGTTTTACGAAAATGTTGAAGATCAAACTTTGATTTCCACGGTAATTTTCCATCCTGACCAATTACTCCATTCGCCGAGACTGCAGCAATTATGATCTTTTCCAAATCATTTCCATTTCAATTCAATACCAAGCATTTTCAATTTTTCTTCGAATTCTAGTCTTTCAATATTTCGACTTACTTTTGCATCTTCTGGTTTTATCCAACCTGCTTCTTTAGCAATTTGAATAATTTTCTTCTTATTATCTAAATAAATTTCCTTTA
>JAFGID010000188.1 GCA_016929735.1 Ignavibacteriales bacterium
CAGAATAAAATTACAGATTTTTTCAGATACAGATTTAATAAAAATACTCTTACTCCTCCCCTCCCCTCTATTGCTGTTATTGACCCGATAAATATTTGTAATCTCGATTGCCCTCTCTGTGCAACTAAAATACAAAATTATCCGAAATGTTCGATGTCTGTTGAAACTTGCAAAATCATTTTAAATAAAATTCCTTCGCTAAGAATTGCAATACTTTTTAATTGGGGTGAACCTTTTTTAAACAAAGAAATTTTTGAAATAATAGAAGAAATTAATTCACGAAATATTTATACTATAATTCATTCAAATTTTAGTTTTGAAACGGATAAAATATTTTTTGAGAAATTAGTTAATTCGGGATTGAAACAATTAATAATTTCACTCGATGGTGCATCACAAAACACTTACGAAAAATATAGACGCAATGGTGATTTTGGAAAAGTAATTCAAAATATAAAAACTACAACTGAAACGAAGAAGAAATTTAAAAAGAGAAATCCGAAAATTATATGGAAATATATTGTAAATAAATTTAATGAAAATGAAATTGAATTAGCAAAGAAAAAAGCAAAGGAATTAGGAATTGAAATCATATTCGATAAAATTGGTTTATCAGACGATATACCTGACTTAGAATTTAAACCTTCTTTAGAGGAAAGAAGATCACTATGGCTTCCCAGAAATGAGAAATATATTTTACCTCACTACAAAAAGAGCGAATTAAAATTTATGAATGAAAAACCATGCAATCAACTTTTCACAAGTGTAACAATTGCACCCGATGGAAAGGTAGTTCCCTGTTGTTGGATTACTGACAAAACTAATATTTGGGGTGATTTACTTACTCAGTCATTTGAAGATATTTGGTATAATGAAAAATATAAATATTCAAGGAGTTTATTTAATAAATTAAATTGTAACTTTACAAAAACAATTTGTTCAAATTGCAAAATATTTAAAAAACTTAAATAGTAGTGTCTTTGTGTCTTGGTGGCATTCAATTTCGCCACGAAGACTCGACGGCACAAAGGGAATTAAATGGAAAAAGGGAAATTATCTGTGGTAGCAACACCAATTGGTAATCTGGACGATATTACTTTACGTGCAATAAATACATTAAAGGATGTTGACTTCATAATTTGTGAGGATACAAGAGTTACAAATATCTTACTCAAGCGATATGAGATAAAAAAAGAATTATTTTTCGTCAATGCTCAAAACGAAAGCAGAATAATTCCGTCAATAATTTCACGAATTGAAAATGGCTGCTCAGCAGCACTTGTTTCTGATGCAGGTACTCCTTGTATCTCAGATCCCGGAACAAGATTAATAAATTTAGCAATTAAAAATGAAATTGAAGTGATTGGGATACCCGGAGCAAATGCAGCAATATTAGCATTAAGTATAAGCGGTTTACCTGTTGATTCATTTCTGTTTGAAGGATTTATTCCACAAAAAAAGGGAAGACAAAAGAAATTAAAAGAATTAAGCCAAGAAAGTAAGTGTATCGTTTTTTATGAATCAGTATATCGTATTAAAAAATTACTTGAAGAATTAAATGAATATATACCCGAAAGAATAATAATCGTATTTCGCGAATTGACAAAAAAATTTGAAGAGAGTTGGCGCGGAACGGCCAAGCAATTGTTAGAAACACTTGATAAGAAAATAATTAAAGGAGAATTTGTAGTAATTATTGCTCCTCAAAATTGGAAAGAAAATTTCTAAGAATTTTTCCCCGATTTATGCATGATTACTTCAACTGGCTCCAATATAATCAAACACCCTTTTCCCATATTTAGTAGCTCAGTCTCAATAAGTGTGAAAAATTTCTTTAATTTTTGCGTTTCATCGATCATTTCAATTTTAACAGGTAATTTTTCAGTCAATTCCCAAAATCTCGACGAACTAATTTGGCTACTTAATCCATATCCCATTATTCCACGATAAACAGTTACGCCGGATATTCCTTCTTCTTTTGCACGACGCACAATATATTCATAAAATAATTGTGCACCTATCTTATCTGTCGTGCTTGCATACATTTTTAGAATACTATGAGTTGTTTTCATTTTTATAATAAATTTGATGTTACATAACCTAAGTAAACCGCAACAAATCCAAGTATAATGCTTATGACAGTATAAAGAAAAATTGGGAAAAATTGCCCATTATGCAAAAGCATTAGATTTTCGCTTGTAAAAGTTGAAAATGTGGTAAATCCACCACAGAGTCCGACCATCAGAAACATTCGCCATTCAACTGAAAGGACTGCACTCTTGGTAGCAATACCTGTTAAGAAACCAATCACAAAACTGCCACTTACATTTACCAATAATGTCCCGATAGGAATAGAAAAAAAATCAATATATAAATTCAATCTTGATACAAAGTACCTTGCAATACTACCAATAAATCCACCTAAACCAATAAGTAAAATATTCTTTATCATACAAATTACTGAAATTATTTCAATGCTTTATCAGCAATATCTTTTCTATAATAGATACCTCGAAAATCAACTTGAGACAGAACTTCATAAGCTTTCTTTTTACATTTCATTAAATCATTCGTGCTACTTATAGCCGTTACTCCTAATACCCTTCCTCCATTAGTCACAATTTTATTTTCGAATATTTTCGTTCCGGAGTGATAGATAATTATATCATTACCATAATTCTTGTCCAATCCAAAAATTTCAAATCCTTTTTCAAATTTATCGGGATAACCATTAGAAGCAGCAATTACACAAACAGCAGAACCTCCATCATAATAAACAGAATTTTTATTTATTTTTCCATTTGCTGCTGAGTAGAGCA
>JAFGID010000189.1 GCA_016929735.1 Ignavibacteriales bacterium
TATAAATGTCTGTAAAACTTAATTTTTGTGGTTTGAAAGGAATTTTGTTTTGTTGAGCTCTTGCCCAGGTTAATATATCTTCCAATAAATTATATGTGTTTTTAGATGTTTCATTAATAAGATTAACAATTTCTTCAATTTCACCAATATCGTATTGATGTATATTTTCCTTTAACAATTCTGATAAACCGAGAAGGTTATTAAACGGATTTCTTAAATCATGCCCCAGGATGGAAATAAAAAGATCTTTGTCGGCATTTAGCTGATGAAGTTTTATTTCGCTCTTTTCTGCTTTATGCCTTTCTTGAGTATAGTTCTTGTGAACAAATTGGATAATTAGAAATATTATGAATGAAGAATATGTTATAGTTAAGATGCTATGTATCCAACGTTTATTTTCAGAAGGGAATTTAATTATTAAATCAGGCCTGTAATATTGAATAAGATAAACAATAAATAGCAATAAAAGGAATAAGACTATAACATACTTTTTTGACTTCTCAGGAACTATAATTGACGCAAGAATTAGAGCAACAAATCCAATCACTATATTTGAACTGTCAATTCCGCCCCCCAACACCCAAATTGCATAAACTCCAATAAATGATAAAATGACAATTGGTACAATAAACGGCTTGATTATCCTTTTAAACCTAACGAAATAATATAATGCACAAAAAATACAGAATACTAAAAGACCGATGATTAACATGGTTTTTGATGTTGTTAAAAAGGCAGCAAGAATACTACCTAATATACAAACCAATGTTCCATAGACTATCGTGCATAAAAATAGACGATGCTCCAACGGTAAATCTTCTTTATTTGCGGAGATATAACTATGTAATTCTTTTATTCTTATTTTAATCATCACATAATAAGGTTATAAAATTTACTATTATGGAAGTACTCTATAGGAGTAAATTATTATCGTTTACCGGAATGCTTTTTAATTAATTCATACAGTAAGGTCTTATTAATTGGTTTGGAAATAAAATCGTTGCATCCCGCTTCTAAAGCTTTTTCTTTATCGCCTGAAAATGCAAATGCTGTTTGTGCTATTATGATTATATTTTTATTAAACTGACGGATTTGACGTGTGGCTTCATTTCCATCCATTTCAGGCATTCTGATGTCCATCAGTATCACATCAAGGTCGGGGTTATTACGACAATCTTCAATGGCCTGTACTCCTGTCATTGCATGTAAAACTTCATAACTGATTTTCTGAAGCATTCTTGCCAGAAGGAAATATGATATTTCATCGTCTTCGACAATCAATATTTTCAACTTTTTTAGTTCAATTTCTTTGTGCTCTGACGAAACAACATTTGTTATTTTTGTTTCCTCTTCCGATACCGGATTGTAAGGAATGTTGAAATAAAAGGTTGAGCCTTTCCCTTCTTCACTTTCCAGCCATATTTTCCCACCAAGCATTTCTGTATAAGATTTCGCTATGGATAAACCCAGGCCACTTCCTTCATAACCCCGGTTATACGATTCACCACCCTGCCTGAATCGTTCAAAGATCAACCGGTGTTGTTTTCTGGGAATGCCAATACCTGTGTCTTTTACAAAAAATTCAAGGTATTCCCCTTTTTTCTCACAGCCGAATTCAATAGAACCGTCATTAGTAAACTTAATGGCATTTTTAACAAGACATGTAAAGATTGTATATACTTTTTCATTGTCTGTTTTGATAATGGCTTCTTTTGATGGCACACCACATTTAAATAAAAAATTCAATCCTTTAATTTCAATTTCTTGTTTGAAGGACTTATAAATGAATTCCATTTTCTCGTTAATATTAGTTTCCTTGATATCAACCGTAATAAGTCCCGATTCAATTTTAGAAATATCCACAATATCATTGATAGTGTTAAGCATACGTACACCACTAATCTGGATATTTTGAATATAGTCCTGTAGGTCATCACTTGTTAAGTCCGGGTCTCTTAAAAGTTCAGTAAATCCAAGAATGCCGTTCATGGGAGTACGTATCTCATGGCTCATATTGGTAAGGAAAGCTGATTTCAGGCAGTCACTTTCTTCTGCTTTTTCTTTGGCTTTAATTAGTTCTGATTCAGCCTTTTTACGTTCCGTAATATCCCTGCAACTTCCATATACCGTACCATCGGGTAATAATACTATGTTTAAGTCGGTTGAAAGGTAATTTCCATCTTTTTTTAAAAGTTCAATCTCAGTATAACCTTTACCTTTTTTCACTACATGTCTGAAATATTTAATATATTCCTCTTTTTTATTCGGGGGTGAGATATCTGCTATTGTCTTACTTTTCATTTCCTCTGATGTATATCCAAGCATAGTGGTAACTGCTTTATTGGTGTATACATACTTTCCTTGCAGATCTGTTATGAAAATGGCATCTGCAGAATTTTCCATTATTGACCGGAATTTTTCTTCACTTCCCTGTAAAGCCTTCTTATATTTCTTTCGTTCAGTAAAATCATCAATACTGGTTATAATATAGGAGTCATTGTTGACATGAATTAATCTGGTGGAAAACAAACCTGTCATGATTTTCCCATTCTTTTTCTTGAATAAGAATTCCTTCCCAAAAACATTTCTGCCCTTATAAAGAGAAGATATTACCCGCTTTCGGTCTTCTAGGTTTACCCATATGTCGAGTCCAATTGATGAGTTGGTAATTGCCTCTTCTCTGGTGAAACCAAAGATGTTAGTAAAGGCATCGTTGACTTCGATGAATTTTCCATCCTTAATACTCGTTATAGTTATTGAATAAGGGGATGACTTGAAAGCCTCTGAATACTTCTCATTGGTTTCCTTCAGTTTCAGGTCAGA
>JAFGID010000190.1 GCA_016929735.1 Ignavibacteriales bacterium
ACTAACTAAACCGTCAAGTTCTTTTTGTGGCCATTCTTTTGAAAGAAAGGAAGGACTAATTATTACAACCCCAAATCTTGACTTAGCTAAGCCTTCGGTTATTTTTCGATTTAGACTGTCTCCTATTTTTAATGAGAATTCATCGTACCAGACTTTTAGACCTTTTTTTTCCAAAGCTAATGCCAGTGGTCTTGCAACTTTTTCTTTATCCTCAGATGCATGGCTAATAAAAACATCCCAAGAAATTTCATTTTGTAAGGAAACATTCCTTTTCATAACAAATTCTCTTAAAATCCAATTCCTAAAGAGTGGATCATTAAAAACCCATTTTGAATCGTCATAAAGAATATCCCAATTCATAAGTTTATTCAATGCTCTTGCAACTGAACTTGGTCTTATTGAAGTTCCTAATGATATTTCCTTTATAGAATAATATGTATTATCTGTAATTGATATAAATTTCAATATAGCTTGGTCAATTTTTGTTAACATTGACCAATAGTCTTGGTATACATAACTACTTTGAGAAAGCAATTGCTCTTCAATATCAAAAATTGAATTCTTAGTAAAAAGTTTTCGATCCCAACTATAAAAGAGAAACCGCTGAATGTAATATGGGTTACTTTGTGTTTTTTGTAATAAAAACTCAATATAATTCTTTTCTATTGTATTATTAGCTAATTGATTTATCCATTTTGAATAATGCTCTATACTAATTGGTTGCAATTCATAATTAACAACTAGATTTCTAAAGGGTGAATTTAAATCAGACAAAATTTCATGAATTTCTTTAGATTTATTTACGATGAAAATATAGCTACAAAATTTATGCGTATTCAATATACTACAAAGCTTATTTAGCAATTTTCTGCCATTTGGATAATTTATTATTTGATAAAATTCATCGAATACAATAAGTGTTTTAACTTTTTTGCTTCTATATTCAAATAAACTAAAAACTTCCTCTATCTGTTCAGAAGTTATTGTCTTTTTAAAATCTAATGAAACCGTTGGCGACCCAGATATAGCATCAAAGCTAATTGTTGGATTAAATGAACTTAAAAACTTTTTAAATTTCTCAAAATTAGTTTCAATCTGAGTATATGATGATAATAGTCGAGTTATAAAATCTTCAATTGATTCTGTTGGCAATAAATCTATATAAATAGTATTAAGATTCTTTTTTCGTGCTTTTATTATTTCAAAAAGTTGAAATATTAAAGCAGTTTTTCCTTCTCTCCTTCTTGAAAAAAGTAAAACATTTATAGACTCAGAAGTATACTTTAATAAATCATTTATTTCTTTCTCCCTATTACAAAAACTATTCGGCAAAGAATTTGTGAAAGAAAATGGATTACTCATGATGATTATAAATTGTAAAACTTCTCAAACAATTTCTTTCTCAATGTTATTAATTCCGTATTGTAAATTCGGCATAACGTTGGCGGTATGGCCAGTAAGGAATTGCGGGCGAACCACCTATCAAGTTACTACGAGCTTTGAGGCGGGTTACAACCTATCGCATACCACTGAAACCCTTATTGGCTATACCGAGTTTTGTGCCCCGTTGTTTTTATCATTTGTTTCATATTCTTTTAATGTCTTTCCGTCTTTTAGTTTCCATTCTGTCAATCCATTTGCGTTTCGACCTAATACAATCGAAGCAGCAGTCGATGGACTACTAAATATAAAATCTTCCGGAAATTCAAATATATCGGAATTTTGCTTAATCACTCCATCAGTAATTAGTCTTTGTCTTAAATTAATAAAATTAGAAGTCATTGAAGTTACTGTTGATCCTGCAGCTTTTGATCCTTTTAAAACTACAAATCCATCTGAAGTTGGCTCTCCAATTGCATCAGCGCCCCTTGCAGCTTTTATGTAAAACAAATCATGTTTTTGTCGTTGCTTAATCTCCCGTTTTTCATCGAAAACCTTATGTCCGAGAGTATTTGTGAGTAATTTGATATTGTCAATAAATTCTTCCATTTCAGCTCTATCTGACTCCGAAATCGAAGATTGTGTTGGTGTAACAGAGTTTTCAATTTTATATCTATTTGCATTTTTTGCAATCTCATAAAGTCGTTTTTCTAAATACTTAATATGGGCTTTGTTTAAATTCTCATCCTTACTAATAAATACAACGGTTTCATGCCAGAAGTCTTTTTGAGTCAAATGTTGATTTAATCGTTTAAGAATAGATTCAGCTTCACCTATGTAAACTTGATCTTTGCCATCATCATCCTTACCAAATAATAAATAAATCCCTGTATTTGACAAATCATCTCGATCAGAACAATCTTTTATCTTAATCCTTGAGACTTTATACGCTTTCCCTGTCCAGTTTGATAACTCACAAGTCATCCTACCATTTGGATCTCCGTCAATCAAAAATATCTTTATCGTCTTACCAAATTTCATGGTGCGTTAATTTGTCTTTTTTCAATGGGGCACAACTATCTTATAATCCCACCTTTGCTGTTTTTACTCCCTCTATTTGTCACAATAATCCCACTTTTTGAGTTGTTTGTTTGCAACCATCGTTGCCCACTGCTTTTGTTGCTGGTGCTCATCTTTGCTTCAGGTTTAGGTGCACTTCGTGCTCCTCAGTCCCATTTCGGATAAGCCCTGAACAATGAAAAAAATGAAAAAAATGAAAATAGTAACTGCTATCAATTGACAGGCGCAGCGCCCTATTTCTTCATTCCTTCATTTTTTCATTTCTTCATTATCTAAAGCCCTATTCAGCGTTTTACCAATAAAGAACGAGAAACTTCGATGCCTGTTGGTTTTGGTTGTTGCCATGCTAAAGATAGGAT
>JAFGID010000191.1 GCA_016929735.1 Ignavibacteriales bacterium
GAAGGCTAAACGAAAAAAGGCGTAAATTTGCCGAAGGCATGCCTTTTGTTCGTTTTAGCCAAGCGAAAGGGTGCAGAAAAAAAAAGCATATATTATGGCTCTGCCATTGCTTTTTGTTTTCTGCACATGCAGAGGGAAGATAGCGATATGAGAAAATAAGATACGATTGGGTGGGTGTGCCTCGACAACGTTGCAACTGCGTTCAGTAAAAGCTCGGCAACCGGGCATTAAATAGCGGACTCTCGGAACGAAGAGGAGATAAAACCGCAACAATATGGGAAAAACAGGCGGAAAGAATAATACAATGCGAAAACAGAAGGGGAGGGAATGTTTTTTGAGAGAGAAAGACAGGAGCGGAACGGAGGAGTGACGAAGTCAGAATGCAAGGAATGACAGAAGTGGAGCGTATGGAGAGAACGAACAAAATACATAAATTGATATAACATGCCTGTTTGCACGTTTGCAGGTTTTGTGCCAAAAGGAGAAAGGTAAGGAGGAGGGGGACAAAACTGCAAGGACGCCTGATTGAATAAAAGGAAATGGAATTACAGGAAAGGTATAATTACTCAGCAACTAAAAAAGGCTTATATTTGTGCGTAGCACCAAGACTTTTGTTAGTAGCGGTATGTATGGATTAAGTGATTACGTAACGATGAGATGAGAAATCAGGCAAGACGTAACGAGCAAAGAGGCACAAGATTATAAAGCAAAGGAATATATAATTTTCGCAATAAAATAAATTTTCCGCCATCAATTTTTAGAGATAAGAAGTAAGTGAAAGGTGGTAACCCCCCTTGGTCCCCCCTTAAAGCAAGGGGGGAGAGGTCAGTAGTCAGTGGTCAGAGGTCTGTGGTTGGTGCTTCGACAACACTTCGACTTCGCACTTCGACACTTCGACTACATTTCGACTACGCTCAATGTAAAGCTCAATGTCCACACTTCGATGCTTCGACTACATTTCGACTTCGCTCAATGTAAAGCTCAGTGTAAACAAGCTCAGCATAAACAGGCTCAGTGTAAACAAGCTCAATGAACGTAAGGGGGGAGAAAGACGCTAGACGAGAGATGTGAGACGAAAGACGGAAGAGGTTAGTGTTCAAAGGTTGATGGAGGTTAATTATAGGGAAATGAATATAAGCGGAAGTTGGAACGAGGTGGAAATATTTCGCTTTACAATTTTAAAAGAGAGAGGCAAGAGCTGAAAAGACAAGAATAGGGAATAGAGGAGAGGGAATTTTTTAGTTTGCTCTTGGCTTACAATATTGAAAAATAGTGAGAAGGGAATAAAATAATTCTCTGATTTAAAATATTTTTGTATATTTATGTAAAAGTAAAAAAAATAAAAGAAATTTATCGGAGAAGAAATGCCAGAAAAATATAATGCCTCTAATATTGCGGTTGAACAGATTTTAAACTTTATAAAATCGGATGAAATAGCCATACCAGAAATACAAAGACCCTTTGTATGGAAACCAAAACAAGTAAGAGATTTAATAGACTCGCTTTATACAGGATATCCGATAGGATATTTGATAATTTCGCAAAGCCCAACAATGAAATTAAAAAATGGTGGATTGTCAGATGGGAAAAAAATAATGATTGATGGACAACAAAGAATTACAGCCCTTATGACAGCAATAATGGGATTAGAAATAATTGATTCGGACTTCAAAAAGAAAAAGATAAAAATTTCATTCAATCCTTTGGCAAAAGACGAAGATGAAATATTTAAAGTACAAGATAATGCAATATTAAAAGATAAAAAATGGATTGCTGATATAGCCGATATATTTAAACCAGATTTTAAAAGAGGTAGTTTTGTTACGAAATATTGTGAATTAAATCAGGAAATTGATTCTGATAAATTGCATGATGTTTTAGATAATTTAATTGGAATTAAAAATCGTCAGATAGGCGTAATTACATTAGACAAGGAACTCAACATTGATGAAGTTACCGAAATCTTTATCAGAATTAATAGCCAGGGAGCAAAATTAAATCAATCAGACTTTGCTATGTCAAAAATAGCAGCCAATGTAAAATATGGGGGAAATGAGCTTCGAAAAGCAATAGATTATTTTTCCCATTTGGCGGCTCAACCTGAATGGTATTCTGAGATGTCAAAAGATAAAGATTTTATGGAAAGCAAATTCGAGTCAAAATTAAGATGGTTAAAAGATGACAGAGAAGAAATTTATGATCCGGACTATGGGGACATTTTGCGAGTAGCATTTATGCATAAATTTGGAAGAGGGAAGATGAAAGATTTGGTAAGTCTATTAGGGGGGAGAGACTTTGAGACGCGCGATTATAAAGAAGAAATAGCCGAAAAATCATTTGCAAAGTTAACCGACGGAGTAATAGATTTTATGAATGAGTTTTCGTTTACAAACTTTGTTCTGTCAATTAAATCGGCCGGATTTATTTCAAGTAATCTTATTAACTCTCAAATTACTTTAGATTTTGCTTATACACTTTATTTAATTTTAAATAATGATAACCAAATAGATAAAACACAAATAAAACGCCTTGTGTCTAAATGGTATGTACTTTCAACTTTAACAAGTCGATACATTGCCTCTCCAGAAACTGTTATGGATTTAGATATTAGAAGAATCTCAGAAAGGGGATTCTTAGATTATTTCAAGGAGATAGAAGAATCTAATTTGTCAGAAACTTTTTGGAAAATAGGATTAGTCCAAAATTTAGAAACTTCAGCTATAAATAGTCCTTTTTTTAATGTATTTTTAGCAGCACAAGTGCATGGAAACGATAACTCACTACTGATGAATGGGACTAAAGTGCGTGATCTAATTTCTACAATAGGTGACATTCACCATATTTTTCCAAAAGCATATTTAAAGAATAATGGTATTACTGAAAAGTCAAAATATAATCAAATAGCTAATTATACTTATTTTGACACTCAAACAAATATTTATGTGGGCAATAAATCACCAAAAGAATATTTTAAAATTGTATTTGAACAATGCAACAACAAAGAATGTAAATTAGGAAATATTACGGACATTAATATATTAAAGGATAATTTGAAAACAAATTGTATTCCTGATAACATAGTTGAGGTTGAAGTTAATCTTTATGAGGGTTTTTTATTTGAAAGAAGGAAATTAATGGCAAATAAAATAAAAGATTACTACAATTCATTATAATAAATAATGTGTGAGTAAATAGAATTATAGGCGTCAAAGAATAAGATTGATGAAACAAACCGAGTTTTTACGCTACATGCTGGGAGCGATTACGAACAAGCCTTACCCAGCCAATAATTATGATGAAAGATAATAACAATATTGCTAAAGAAAACGCGAATCTTTTAGACAATGAGATTACAAGTTTACAAAATAGCCATTGGAGTTGGGGAGAAAGAATATATAAAGACTTTTGGAACCATGTAAAAGAAATAAATAAATTATTTAAAAGCACAAGACCTCTCTTAAAAGAAGATAGAGAAATGTTGTGGAATAGGTTAGGAAATATATGCAATGAAGCTAGAATAAGACAAAGCAATGAATCCACAGAAAGAAAAGTTGAATCAAAGTCACATTACGAAGACATAATGTCTTTAATTAGTAGTTCTAGAGTAAATACATTTTTTGGCTTTGATACACCAGACATCGAAGAAATGAAAAGACTTGGTAACATGTTAAAAAGGGCGAGCAAGAAACTTTCAGAAAACAAACATAGAATGCTGCCAAAACACAAACAAGAATGTTTTAATGAAATACAAGAAGTTAGAAAAAAGCATGATGCGTGGTGGGAGGGATTGAAAGAGAATAGACAACATAAAAAAAATGATTTTAAGTTGAGAGTTAGAGAAAATTTAGATAAAAATTACGATAGGCATAGAAAAGCTACGCAGACTCTTGAAAGATTAAAAGACCACAGATATAAGTTAAAAAATGACATTGATTCTGCATGGAGCGATAGTTTTAAAGATAGAGCATATGGGTGGTTAGCGGAGACAGAGGGAAAAATTAGCGATATAGAAAGATTTATAGGAAAATTGGAGGAGTGGATATTGGAAGACGAAACTAAATTATAATTTCTATAGTAATTAGGTTTGAAGTTTTCTGCATTTACGCGGAAATAATTTTCAAACTATAAGACGGTTGCGATTTCGTGACCGTTTTTTTTAATTTTATTAAAATACTTATCTTTTTACATTTCAAAGAATTGCATTTCGTATTAAAAATAAAAAAAATTAAGGGAAGGGAACAGAATTTACAGAAAAAAAATTATTAATAATTAAAAATTGCTAAATTTGTGAAGAATAATGAAAGAGGAAAAAATGA
>JAFGID010000192.1 GCA_016929735.1 Ignavibacteriales bacterium
AAATATAATAGAAATCACAGATAAAATTATACGTAATTTTTTATTTTATTTGAACGATAATAATCTAAGTAAAAAAACTATATCAAGAAAATTGTCCGCTTTGCGTTCATTTTATAATTTTTTAATCCGTAATCAGATATCCGAAAAAGATGTTACAAAACAAATATCTAATCCCAAAGTGGAACGAAAACTTCCCGATATTATTGATTACAATGCTTTTCTAAAAATATATCCTTTGATTGATGAAGAAAAAGATTATAAAGAGTCGCTAAAGAAAAAAACTATTTTTGAAATATTATATGGATGTGCATTACGCGTAAGTGAATTATGCGACTTGAATTTAAGTGACGTTGATTGTAAAAATCAAACAATTAAAGTTTTTGGAAAGGGGAGTAAGGTAAGGATAGTTCCGATAGGTAATAAATCTAAAGAAATAATTAATGAATATTTGAGTAGTTTCGAACATTCTTCAAACGATTCACCTTTTATTACAACAAAGAAAGGTGAGAGGATTTATCCTCGATTTGTTCAAAGAATGGTGCATAAATATTTATCTAAAGTAGTTGATATAAAGAAAAAATCACCACATATTTTTAGACATTCAGCCGCAACGCATATGCTGAATAGTGGAGCTGACTTGTTGGCTATTAAAGAAATTTTAGGACACGAGAATTTATCTACGACACAAATTTATACACATATCAGTATTGAACAACTAAAAAAAACATATAAACAAGCACATCCAAAATCATAAAAAGGAGTAGTCATGAACATCAAAATCACATCAAGAAAGTTCAAAGCAAAAGATTCTTTGAAAGAATTTATCACTGGAGAATTAAAATCATTACAAAAATTGAACGATGATATTATGGATGCTAACGCTGTGCTGAGTTTTACACACCAAAATCAAAGTATCAAAACGGCTGAAATTAAATTAAACATACCGGGGACATTATTAATAGTAACCGAGTCAACCGATGATTTTGCTAAATCAGTCGATATTGCAGTTGCGAAACTAAAACGTCAATTAAGAAAATTAAAAACTAAACGGATAGATACAAAAAGGTAATGCTAGTAAATGATAAATATATTATTCAAAAAAAGAATATAACAGTCGAATTTTTTTATACCGAATTGAAATCAAAATTTGGGTTAAAACTACTTTCAAGAAAAGTTGGTTTTGATAGGTTGATAACAGATAAAAATTTACACAGACCCGGTTTGGCACTTGCTGGTTTTGTTGAACTTTTTTCGTTCAATAGAGTACAGGTATTCGGCAATAGTGAAATTAAATATCTGAATAGTCTTAAACTTAAAGAAAGAATTAAATCTCTCAAAACAATTTTTAATTTTGAAATACCCTGTATAATTTTTACTGAGAATAATAAACCTTCAAAAGAGTGTATAGAATTAGCTAATCGGAAAAAAGTTCCTCTCTTTGGTATGAGTTATCAGACAACTAAATGTAATTATTTTCTTTCTGATTTTCTTGATGACCAGTTCAGTCCGCGAATTTCTTTACATGGTTCTTTTGTAGATGTTTATGGTGTAGGTATGATGTTTATTGGTAAATCGGGTATTGGTAAAAGTGAAGTCGCATTGGATCTGGTCGAAAGAGGACACAGATTGGTTGCCGATGATGTTGTGATTTTTACAAAAAAAGGTGAGGGTATAATAATAGGTTCTGGAACTGATCTGGTTAAACATTTTATGGAAGTAAGAGGTATTGGAATTATAGATGTTCGGGGTATGTTTGGAGTTAGATCAATTCGTTTCCAAAAAAGACTGGAAATTATTATTGAATTAGAGATTTGGGATGATAATGCTAATTATACAAGAACAGGGTTAGAACGCCAAACAGTAGATTTGATGGGGATTGATATTCCTTATGTTAAATTGCCAATTTTACCTGGTAAAAATTTAACTGTTGTCTCGGAAATAATCGCATTGAATTATTTATTGAAACATTATGGCTATGATGCTGCGAAAGTGCTAAAATCCAGATTGACAAAAAAGATAAAGAAAAAAACTGAAGAAGTAAAAAGAGTAGTTGATTATTTTGAGCATGATTTTGAGTAAAATTATTTTGTATTTTGTTAAATTTAAATTAAATTTCACAAGTAATAATTAAAAATTTGGAGGAAAAATGAAGAAACTATTTTTTATCGTTCTTGGGTTATTCTTATTTTTGGGAATATCGCAAAATCAACAAGCACAAATTAAATTACAATTTGGTATTGGTGGTGAATATGTTATACCAATGAGTGATTTTGGTGGAGAAGTTGCTGACTTTTATAATGGTACAGCATATGGTGAGTCAGGAGGTATTGGTTTCAGTGGTAAGGCGCGAGTCGGAATACTTGGTTTCGGTGTTGTTGCAGGTATTAGCTATTTCACGCTCAGCAATAATGGAACTTTAAATGCTGCTAATGAAACAATCGAAGTGGAACATAGTGTGTTTTCCATCAAAATTGGTCCAGAATATATGCTTGATCTTCCATTAGTACCTGTAAAACCATATTTTGGTATACATGCATCTCTAAATACTTTTAGTGGTGAATCTACATTGAAAGGTATTTCAGGTGTTTCTGCGGATCTTAATACACTTGAATCAACCAGCCGAATAGGCCTTGGTGCTAGTGGCGGTGCTGTTATTAGCCTTGGTGTTGTAACAATTGATATCGGTCTTCAATATAATATGCTAAATTTATTTGGTAAAGAATTTGTCACCGTTGCAAGTCCGGATAGGAATGATTCTTATATTAATTTAAGTGATGCAGCTGACCCACTATATAATGCAGCTAGCAATGCACACTTTGTTGAGAAGGATAGAGAAATAAGTACCTTTACAATTAGTGGTACAATAATGATTGGAATCTAATCAACAGTTTAATTTAAGTCTTAACCCCGACAATGTTCGGGGTTTTTTATTTTATTCGGAACTGATTGGAACTATATTAGGTAAAGTAAAGTTAAAAACTCAAAGCTTAATAAAAATATCATAAAAGGAAAAAAAATGAAACTTAAAATTTATTTCGCAATTCTTATTATTTGTCTTTTTTCTCTGCCCTACCCAAATTCAAATGCAAATGAAAAAGCAAAAGTTCAACTTGCTATTCTTCTTGACACAAGCAATAGTATGGATGGCTTGATTGACCAAGCTAAAACACAACTTTGGAAAATTGTAAATGAACTTGCTTTGTCTAAGAAAAATGGACAAAGCATAGAATTAAATGTGGCACTTTATGAGTACGGTAATGATGGATTAAAACTTTCTGATGGGTATGTTAGGATGGTAACCAATTTTACAACGGACCTCGATTTAATTTCTGAAAAATTATTCAGTCTTAAAACTTTTGGCGGAGATGAATATTGTGGAACTGTGATTGATTCGGCAGTAAATAATTTGCATTGGAGTAATAATAACGAAGATTTAAAACTAATTTTTATTGCAGGTAATGAGCCATTTAATCAAGGCTCCGTAGATTATAAAGTTTCTTGTAAGAATGCCATTTCAAAAGGAATAATCGTAAATACAATTTTTTGTGGTGACTATAATGAGGGGATAGAAACATACTGGAAAGAAGGAGCAGATTTATCAGATGGGAATTATATCAACATTGACCAAAATCAACAAATTGCTTTTATTGAAGCACCACAAGATGAGGAATTAAATAGACTCGGGAAGGAAATTAACACAACTTATATTGGTTATGGTTACTATGGAGAAGAAAGAGTTAAATTACAACAAGTACAAGATGAGAATGCACTGGGAATAAATTCAGAAGTTCTTGCTCAAAGAAATATGACCAAAGGTTCGGGACAATATATTAATACTGATTGGGACTTGGTTGATGCAATTAATGAAAAAGTAGTTGAATTAGAAAATATTAAAGATGAAGACCTACCTGAAAATATGAAAAATATGACATTAGAAGAAAGGAAGCAATATGTCGAACAACAGAAGTTCAAAAGAACGGAAATTCAGGAAAAGATTCAACAATTAAGCGAGGAACGACGAAAATATATTGCACAAAAAATGCTAGATGAAAATACAAACACTTTTGAT
>JAFGID010000193.1 GCA_016929735.1 Ignavibacteriales bacterium
CCATGCCGACATTCATATTTTTTATATTTCACATCTGTTGTGGGTGCCCAACTCAGTGAATGATATTTTTTATTTTCTGTATCTTTAATTAAAACATACCGACCGGGCCTATCCCAAGGAAGGCAATTATATCTCATTCTTGAAATACGATTATCACGGGGACAATCTAAAAAACTAAATCCACCACCTGTATGAGAAATCAATCCCATGTAATGTTCATTCCACATATAGTTAAACCAAGGTCGCGGTGTTCTTGGATTTGTGATTACAAATTCTCTGTTATCTTCTGTTAAATAACCATATTTATTTTTAATCATTTTTAGTATCCAAAATTTTTCTATTCTGTTTTCTCGCAATATTTCTTGAAATCATTTACTGCAAATACATAAGCTAAATCAACTGCTTTTCTAAGGTCATCACAACCGTCTTGACCTATTAAACATTTGACTAAACCTCTTTGATGATACCCTTCAGCAAAATTATTATCCACTTCAATTGAGTTTGTAAAATAATCAATCGCTTTTAATGTATCACTCTCTTTTAAGGAAATTATTCCCAAATAATAATAAGCGAGAGGATTTTTATTGTCTAATAAAAGTGATTTCTCAAAATCATTTTTAGAAAATTTTAGACTATCTTTGTAGTAATAAGCAATTCCACGATTAAGATAAATTTCGGGATCATCAGCATTTACTTGGATTGCTCTTTCAAAATCAATAAATCCTTCATCGTAATTATCCATTTTGCATTTTAATACAGCTCTTTTGGTTAAATAGAATGAACTTTTTGGTTGTTTATTAATCAATAAATCATAATCTTGCAATGCACCTTCATAGTTAAAAATATTTGCTTTTGTTTCGGCTCTTTGATAATAAGCATCGAAATAATTGCTATCAATTTCAATTGTTTTTGTGAATTTAGAGATAGCAGAATTGAAATCCATTAAATTATATTTTAATAATCCCATTTCGTAATGAAGTTCGGCAGAATTCGAATCAATTTTTAGTGCTTCGTCATAATCTTTTAATGCACCGGGGTTATCTTTCATTGCATATCTTACGATACCACGGTTTAAGTATGCAAAAGCGTTTTGTGGCTCAACCTCTAAAATTTTATTATAATCACTCAATGCCCCTTCATAATCGTTGAGATTATATCTAGCTGCTCCTCTGTTCATATATGGCATAACATAATTTGAATCAAGCGAAATGGCAATAGAAAAATCTTGGATTGCGCCGGCGAAATCTTTTAATTGATTTTTTGCTAAGCCTCTATTGTTATATGCATAAATAAAACTTGAATCCAATTCTATCACTTTTGACAAGTCATCAACTGATCCCTCAAATAAGCCCAGATAATATTTTGTTGTACCTCTGCGATAATAATCAGATGGATTGGTAGGTTCAAGTTTAATTGCCATATTAAAATCTGATAACGCATTTTCAAAATCTTCCATAATACCAAAAATTCTTGCTCTATAGGAATATGCCTCAGCTAAGTTTGGATTCATTTCAATTGCTTTTGAAAAATTTTCAAAAGCTGATTGGTAATCATATTCTTCAAATTTTAATTTACCAATTTTTAATAACTCTTCAGCAGTCTGTGACAAGACACATCCTCCGCCAATAATTAACAATACAAGGTATAAAAATATTTTTTTCATTTTTTTTAATTAGATTTTGTTTTACAAAACAATTAAAGGTTTATTTTTAATTCAATCACTCGAAGCAATTTCAATATCTTTCAGCAATTGTTCAAATTAATCACATTCGTTTACTATTAAACCAGCACTCCGACTAAAATTCTTGAGGTATTTAGATTTTATGTTAATTTTTTTACGTTTCTATGAATGTTAAGCATATTGATAAGAATTATAAATATCAATAATACAATTCCAATAACATAAATCAAAAAATTTATTCCAGAAGGCAGCTCAAATCCAAACTCACCAAACCAACTGGTAAATTTTGCTTTAACAAAAAAGATTAAAACAAAATTGATAATAAAAATTGACAGAATAAATACCGATACAAAAAGAAAATATGTTTTGCTAATATTTGTATACTTATAACCTAATTGAATTAGCAAACTAATTTTGTCCCTTGATTCCGATATAATTAATTGTAGACTGAGTAGAAATACTATTATTGATAATATTACAATTATTACTCCAATAAATGCTACTGCAAGCAGAACTGCATTGAAAAGAACATTTAATTTGCTGCTCTTTAATTTTTCCTGATTTGTTTCGTAACCGTTCTTTTGCAGAAAGTCTAGAAGTGCAGGATTTGAAGGGTCATCTGTCATTATTATTATTTTTTTCGGAAACTGTTTCAGCTCGGGCATAAATTTTTCATTCGCCCAATTCATAAAACCCATCGGTACAAGAACAGTGTTTAATCTATCGCTTAGACCTATAACTCTACCAATCATATCTTGGGAACCAGTTGTACCTGAAACAATAATATTAAATAAAATTGTTTCCACAGTTCCTTTCGAAATCTGCGGTAAATTCCTTCCGGGTGCAAACCCAAAATTATAAAGAGCGAGATAATCCGTTGGAAGAATAATTGGGATGAAATTGCTGTCAGATGTCCAGTTCCATTCTTCCTTATCAACATCTATAAATTTATCCGGTATAGTTTCAAAAAAAATGCTTGAATAAAGTGTTGGTTGATTGCCACCAAGATTAACATAAAACCTTGCTGAAAAATTGCTGTAAATAAACGGTTCTGCATCCTTGATAAATTTCTGCTCTTTGATATTTAATAATTCATCCTCAGTAAAATAATTATCCATCAAGTTAGTTGACGTTAGCAAAGAAACAGGTTTGTTTAAAATCAGGAACTCTTGTCCAAGCATATATTTTCTATCATTCAACAGAGCATAAACATCAATATAAAGTTGAATAGAAAATAAAATTAGGAATAATCCAATCAAGGTTCCTAACACAGCACCTACAAGTTGCCATTTTTTATTTATTTTCAAAAGAATTTTTTTAAGCATACCTATAAATTTATTCTTTTATCAAAATTAAAGAAAGAATCCTCGCTTAAAGAAGTAACGAGCAAACTTGCATTTTGATTTTTGCATTCATTATTAATTAAATCGCTTGCAAATTTTGTATTCAAAGTATCAAGATGACTGAACGGTTCATCAAGTAATAAAAAATTAAATGGTTGAAGCAAAGCTCGAATTATCGCAATTCTTTGCTGTTGCCCATACGATAAAGTTGAACATTTATTGTTCAATAAATCCTGAACGCTTAAAATTTCAGCCATTTCAAAAATATCTTTTTTATTTTTATATTCAGTCAAACTTGCTTTCAATAATAAATTCTCAAGAGCTGTTAAATCGGGAAAAAGTTTTAAATCCTGAAATACAATCGAAAAAGTTTTCTGTCTAAGATTAGCCCATTGCAATTTTCTTAATCCAGTAATGTTTTCTCCATCAATTGATATACTACCGATATAATCAGAGCGTAAACCATAAATAAAATGTACAAGAGTTGTTTTACCTTTCCCCGATGGTGAAACAATTAAATAATTTTTACCAAGTTCAAATTCAAAATCTAATGGCCAAACTTTATTA
>JAFGID010000194.1 GCA_016929735.1 Ignavibacteriales bacterium
CCCCAATGCTTTTTAATGCGTGTTAGCGGTAGTTATTCCTTCTTATTAAAGACATATCTTATTCCAACATTAATTCCATAATGACTATGATTCAGTTTGTTATCGTCTTCATCAATTTCAATATTTGTATCTTCAAATTTATATAGATGGCTTACTCCATCAATCTCATAATATTTGATTTCAGCTTTTGAAATCTCATAGTTATTATAGACAGTTACAAAATCTAGAACAAGTTGCAAATTTTGTTTAATTGAATAGCAAAATCCTAAATTAGCCTGTAAACCCAAGTGGAAATTACCAGTATATCCATATTTTTTTGTTGTATTTAATGGATAAAACTCCCAATTATCCAATTCCCAATCAATATACTTTAAAGTCTGATTAATTGTTGATTTCATAAAATTTGGGCCAACCTTAAAATAAGAGCTAACCTTATTCTTTTTTACCTGATAACCAATTAACGGTGCAATTTGAAAAATATAATTTTCATAATTTATTTCACCAAAGTATCCAGATGAAGAAAAATTATTCAATGATTGAAGGTCTGGTTGAGTGGTTGACGTGTTGTAATTAGAATAAATAGACTTTTTAGTATTTAACTCAACAAAGAAATTATCCATAAAACTAAAACCCAGATTCAGCCCCAAATGAATTCCTTCCCCAAATTTAAGTTCTGTTTTATAAACTGTTTTTTGATTATCTACTATCAAGATTGATTGATTTTCGGTTGGATGACTACTAAAAGTGTAACCAACAGATGGTTGTACATATAATTGTCCGAATGAATTGAGAACAATATTGCCAAGTAGTAATATTATTATTAATCGTTTCATTTTTTTAATGTGTATTTAATTCCAATTCCCCAAAAGATACTATTTAATTTAAGCGTCTCTTTTAATCTAATTTCAGGACTATCTGATACAGAAGAGCCATTGTAGCCCAATTCAAGATTCGTTATTTTATTCACATATTTTATCTCCTTTTGACTAGTTGTCAAGTATTCCATTGAGTAAGATGATGAGATTAATTCTGCTTTTTCAGGTTTATAGTTGGTATTATTAATACCTATATTTGTAAATAGGCTAAAATTCTTTGAAATAGAATAATTATACTCCATACCGTAACCCCAGGAAAAAGTATAGCTATTATCAAATTCATATTCACGAAAATCCTCGTTCAATGATGCTTTTATGTTTAACTTACTGAGGCCAAAACCAGAATAAACGAAAACATTTACCGTTGATTTGTTAAAGGTATGACCAAATAGAAAAGTTGGTAACAAACTATAATTATGCAAATCCCATTCAGTTTTTCCATTTGCAGCATATTCATATTCTGGAGATGCCTTAAATTCCTTCTTTGAATTGCTAAAAGTTGAAAACTTAAGTTCAAACGAAAGAAAATCATTAAAAGAGTATCCAGCCGAACCTTGAAAATTTAGACCTGATGCTACAGAAAAATCATTAACGCTCAAATTAATATTATATCCACTCATACCATATTCTGCTGGTAAATTTATCTGATATGCAAAATATTCAGGCATTTGCTGAGTGCTTGTTGAAAAATTATAATTTGAATTTGCTTTAAAATAAATTCCTTGACTAAAAAGTATTGATGAATTTATTAAAAGAACTATTAGTAAAAAATTGACTCGTTTCATTTTTAAAAGAAATTTTTTTAATATTTAATATACCATTGCAAACCAGAACTATTATTTAGTTTGGCCTTAAACTTACCGTTTGTTATATCAAATTCATTTGGTTGATTTCCGCTATGAATCATGTGAAACTCAAATTCTCCTGAAACAAATTTCCTTGAAACTCTATTAATTTTTAGATAACCAGAATTACTTTCAGACCTGTTTGTATTTGGGTCACCATTTATAAAAGAATAAGCATCTAATGTTGCCCAGCCATCTTGAAGATATAATCCATTCTTTGGTGGAGTATATACGGTTATTCCCAAATCATATAAATTCCCATCAAGATATTTGATGATTGGTTCGCTATGAATACTAAACATATAAACTCTTTGATTATGCCTATCTAAATTAGCTGAAACTGCATTTGGTTCAGATTCCCAATTTTGTCCATTATAAAAAGCTGATAATTCATATGCATCATCATAAATTGTATTTCTACTTTTCACAAAAATTAAGCAACTGTCCTTACCATAGTTAAGGATTAAACTATTATTTTCAACAAAATACTTATCAGATTTTAATAAAGACATCAGATATCTTTTCTCTATTTCATAATATTGTATTGAGTCATTGAAGGAAAGTACATCTGTTACCCTTAGGTCGTATAATTCAATATTTTCTCCATCAAGTTTGAATCGTCCCCAATAATTCCTATATGAAGATTCTCCTTCAAAATCATTACCATCTGAATATATACTGCCAATGTATAGGTCTATTGAAATTGTGTCTGGAATCTCTTCCAATATACCATTAATTTGATATCCTTTAAATTCCCAAAGTGATAAAATATCTGTTTGGAGATTTTTTGTGTCATCTTTTTCACAACTAACTAATACGATTAGAAGCAGTGAAATAATCAGGAAAAATCTTGTTTTTTTTAAATTCATATTTGTCGCATTATTTTTTTACTTGTGCTGAGTCTGTACCCTAATTACCGCTAACG
>JAFGID010000195.1 GCA_016929735.1 Ignavibacteriales bacterium
AATTCCATCATTCTCTACATAGAGTCCAAACGGAATTACTTTAATTGATACTTCGGTATCTGTTCCAACTCTCGGAATTTCTATGTCCAAATAAAACAAAGCAACATTATTATCAATCGTATTTTCAGCTCGCGGGATAAATGTATTTATTCCGAAATTGTTTGGAAATATTTCAGATAAATCTTTATTTGAAGATATTGTTTTTGTCCAGGAGCAAGTCCATTCCTCTTCTTCAACAAATGTATATTTACCATCATTTCCTTTGTATGCTCCGACAGTATGAGTGCAACTGCAACCGCAAGTCGGATAACTTCCTGATATTTTCAGATACCCGTTTTTCGAATCGTCTATTAACTCATCGTAATCTATTTTTCCATCTTCGTCATAATCTTCAAACATAGAATAGCAGGGTTGAACTCTTTCCCACATTTGCTCGCTTAAGTTTTTAGATTGTTGACCATAAACAATAATTGTTAAGAAGAAAATTGTAATAACTAATAATTGCGTTTTCATGCTGATGCTCTCTATTTTATGATAGTTACTAATTAATTTTACTTGCAATAATAATTATTTTTGAATAAAAATTTTAAAATTATTATTTTAAAAATAATTTTTTAAAAGTAGTAATAAATAACAAAATAAATTTGTAAAAAGAAAAAGCCCCTGTAAATACAGGGGCTTAAATAAAAAATCCAAATCAATCATATTATTCGCGGACAACCCAAGTCTTTACTTCGGTATGAACCTTAGAATGCAATTTAACACTAATATTATAAATGCCAAGAGCTTTAATCGGTTCAGTTATCTCAATTTTTTTCTTGTCAACATCAAATCCCTTTTCCTTTAAAGAATCAGCAATCATTTGAGTAGTAACACTACCAAATATTTTGTCTTCTTCTCCAACTTTAACAGGTATTGTGATTGAAACTTTTTCAAGCTCAGCAGCAATTTTTTGAGCTTGTGCCAAATCCTTAAGCTCTCTTTTCGAAGACTGCTTCTTTTCTTCTTGAAGAGCTTTTATTCCGCTTGCCGTTGCAAGATAAGCAATTTGTCGGGGGATAAGATAATTTTGTGCATACCCATCTTTAACATCTACTATGTCGCCAATCTCGCCGAGCTTATCGAAATTTTTTCTCAATATTACTTTCATTTTTATCTCTCCTATTTTACTGCATCAGCAATATAAGGCAATATAGCAATATGTCTTGCTCTCTTTATTGCTTGAACAACTTCCCTATGTTGTTTTGAACTAAGACCGTTAATCCTTCTAGGAATAATCTTGCCCTGTTCAGTAATAAATTTAATCAACTTTTTAGGATCTTTATAATCAATAAAATCACTAATAACGCGTCTTGCTTTTTTAGTTTTCATCTAGTGTACCTTAATTTCTTTATTTATTATTAAGTAAATCAGATTCTTCGTTTGTCAAGAATTTATCAAATGATGCCCCATCGTCATTTAATTCTTTAAGTACTGATGGGTCTTCCGTATTGGAATCATCTGAAATCGAATCCAAATCTTGCAATCGATTATGTTTATTTAAAAATTGAATTCTTTTTGCTTTAATTTCTACAATAGTTCTGTTTTTATTGTCCTCCGTTTTGAATGTTCTGCTCTGCAATTCACCATCAATAAGTACAGCACTTCCTTTTTTTAATCTCTCCTTGCAGCTATCAGCTAACTTATTCCAAGCAACTATCCCGACATAACATACATCTTCCTGCCATTGATTGTTGCTGTCTTTGTATCGTCTGTTTGCTGCTACGTGAAAATTCACGACTGGTGTGTTGTTTGATGTTTGACGAAAAACTGGGTCTTTAGTTAAGTTGCCAGCTACTATAACATTGTTTAATTCGGGCATTTTTAATTCTGCCATTCTAACCTCCAATCTAACAAATAATTATTTATTCTTCGTTATCGTTAATAATTGTATTTTCTTCTGTTTCAATCTCATCTATCTTTTCGATTTCTAAAGGTATTATTTCTTCTAAATCTTCCGGCTTAGATGGTTTTTCTTTTGCGTAATATTCCAATGCTTTTTTATCTAGCTTAATAGTTAGGTACCTCAAGATTGAATCATCAAATTTATAACTTCTCTCTAATCTTGTTATAGCATCGGTGGGTGCAACAAAACGGATTACTGCATAATAACCTGTTTTTGATTTTTTGATGGGGTATGCAAGTCTTTTTCTTCCCCATTTATCAAGGTCTACGATTTCTCCGCCATTGCCCTTAATATTTTCTTCTACCTTATTGAGGGTAACTTCGATTTGATCGTCTTCCAAATTTGCGTTAATAATTAAAACGCTTTCGTAATGATTTCTATCCATACTTTTCTCCCTTTGGACTTTTAGGCCCAATTCTTTCTTGAATTGAGCAGGGTTAATAAAAATTTTAGACGCAAATATACTATTATTTTATCAATGGTGCAATAACTAAAGACACAACCGACATTAATTTTATTAAAATATTCAATGAAGGTCCAGAAGTATCTTTGAATGGATCTCCAACCGTATCGCCAACAACAGCTGCTTTATGTACATCAGAGCCTTTACGATGTTCGACGCCATCAATTATAGCACCGCTTTCAATTAATTTTTTCGCATTATCCCAAGAACCTCCAGCATTAGATTGGAAAATAGCCATCAATACACCCGTTATCGTTACACCAACTAAAAACCCTGCTAACATTTCCTTGTCGTAAAACCCAATTAAAACAGGCAATAGAATAGCAAGTAAACCTGGGAATATCATTTCTTTAATTGCAGCTCTTGTAGAAATTGCAATACATTTTGAATATTCTGCCTTTGCTTTCCCTGCACGCAATCCATCAATTTCACGAAATTGGCGCCCAACTTCAAGAATCATTTCTTTAGCTGCTCGCCCTACCGCACCAATCAATAATGCAGAAAAAACAAATGGCAACATACCTCCAATAAATAATCCGCTAATTATTTCTGGTTTAGCTAAGTCAATAACCCTAATTTCCGCTTGTATCATATATGCAGAAAAAAGAGCAAGTGCTGTCAAAGCAGCAGAACCAATTGCAAATCCTTTACCAATTGCGGCAGTTGTATTTCCAACCGCATCAAGTTTATCAGTCCTCTCTCGTACTTCCTTTGGCAATTCCGCCATTTCTGCAATTCCACCTGCATTATCGGAAATTGGACCATAAGCGTCAACAGCTAATTGAATCCCGGTAATTGATAACATACCAAGTGCAGAAATTGCAATTCCATAAAGATTTGCAAAATAATATGCTCCTATTATACTACTTGCGATAATAATAATTGGTATGCCAGTCGAAATCATCCCGTTTCCTAATCCGGCTAGAATATTTGTAGCTGGGCCTGTTACAGATTGTTTCGCAATTATTTTTACTGGTTGGTAATTAATACCAGTAAAATATTCTGTTACTAATCCGATGAGCGTGCCTGCAATTAAGCCAATAATTGTCGCAAGAAATATTCCATCGCTTGTATAATCAAAACCATTGAATGACCATTCGGAAGGTAACAGATGCTTAATCAGAAAATACGAACCCACAATCATTAAGCCCGTTGCTCCAAATTCTCCCATATTTAATGCCTTTTGAGGATTGCCCCCTTCTTTTACTCTTACAAAAAATGTTCCGGCAATAGATAATACAATCCCAAGTCCAGCTATCAGTAATGGTAACAAAACTGCTTCTAAATTTATATTAGCGACTTGTTCACTCGCAAACAAAGCACCAAGGACCATCGTCCCAATTATTGCTCCAATATAAGATTCGAACAAATCGGCACCCATACCAGCAACATCACCTACGTTATCTCCTACGTTGTCTGCGATGGTTGCAGGATTTCGAGGATCGTCTTCGGGGATGCCTTCGTATACTTTTCCTGCTAAATCAGCTCCAACATCCGCAGCTTTTGTATAAATCCCTCCTCCTACTCTTGCAAATAATGCAATTGAAGATGCACCAAGAGAAAAACCAGAAAGTACATTTATCACCTTGCTAAGGTCCCAGTCAAGATTTTGATATACAATGAATAAAACACTTAGACCCAATATACCCAAACCAACCACATTCATACCCATTACCGAGCCACCCGAGAAAGCTATCTTTAAAGCTTGATTTAATCCTTTGCGTGCAGCTTGTGTAGTTCTAACATTCGAATGAGTTGCGGTACTCATTCCTAAAAAACCCGCTAAAGCTGAACATAAAGCACCAATTAGAAAAGAAACCGCAATTAACCACGATGAATCGTCTCTTCCAAAATTTGAATAACCTAATAAGAGAGCAACAACGATAACAAATATAAATAGAACCTTGTACTCAGTTTTAAGAAAAGTAATTGCTCCTTCGCGAATGTGTTTAGAGATTTCAACCATGTGAGCATCACCTGCATCCTGCTTTTTTATCCAGATGCTTTTAAGAAAAGAATAAATCAATGCAAGGATTCCAAAGGCGGGCAGAAAATAAATGTATAATTCCATAAAAATTTAGAATTAGTTTATGATTGCTCTATAATTTTTTTCGAATATTCACTATAATAATCCAACATTCCTTTTGTGCCAAATAAAATAAATTTTTCTATAAGCACAACTACAAATTTAATACTATTTTTTATTAAATCTAAAGAATTATCTCTGAATTTATCCAGAACGTAATCAGATAAATTGCATTCCTCGAATTTATTGCCTATCCCAAATCTAATTCTTGGGAATTGATTTGATTGAAGATGATAGATAATTGATTTTACTCCTTTGTGCCCACCGTCTCCACCTGAAATTTTAAGACGAACATCGCCTTCCGGAAAATTAATATCATCATGAACCACTAAAAAATCCTTTACATCTATCGAATAATTCTCACAAAAAGTTAGTGCGGCCTCTCCCGATAGGTTAACATAAGTGGTAGGTTTAATAAGAAAAAATTGGGAAGCCGAAATGCTTCCCTCAGTATAATAATAGTCGAATTTTGAGGCTTTGAATTTTAATTTGTATTTCTCAGCAAATTTATCAAGTATCATAAATCCAATGTTGTGGCGTGTTTCTCTATATGCGCTACCTATATTTCCTATACCTAATATTGCTCTCAAAATAAATGTTATTCCTCTTCTCCTGCTTTTCCTTTTCCAATTACTTCCGGCTCAGCAGGTTTCTCCTCTCCTGGTATTTCCTCCTCTACTTTAGCAGCTTCAATTCTTGAATGCATTACTGAAACAACTGAAGCATCAGCAGGATTAAGAAATTTTACGTTTTCAAAATTCAAATCCCCGATACGAATAGAATCACCAATCTTTAATTCTGTAATATCTACTACAAAGTGCTTGGGAATATGTCGTGGGAAACATTCTACCTCAACTTTGTGCAAATGCTGTTGTAATATACCACCTTCCTTGACACCTATAGCAGTACCAACTAATTGAATAGGCACTTGAACATGAAGCAGCTGTCCATAAGTAACACCGTGTAAATCAAAATGAATCACTTTATCGGTAACAGGATCAAACTGAACATCACTAATTATACAATGAATTTCTTCCCCTTCATCTATAGTTAATGCAATAATATGCGTTTCTGGTGTATAGACAAATTTACGAAGCTCACTTTCGTTAACATAAATTGGTTTTGTCTCTTCTTCTTTAATATAGAAGACACCTGGAACAAAACCTTTTTTTCTTAAATCAGTTAAATAACCTTTTGTGGTTAATTCTCTTTTCTTAGCTTTTAAACTAAACTCAGCCATTTTAATTTCTCCATATAATATTCAATTACTAATTTTTATCAATTTCAAACAAAGAACTCACAGATTCATGATGATGAGAACGAATGATTGCTTTTGCTAACAATTCTGAAGATGTCTTCACACAAATCTTTGAATCCTCGCTCAAGTTTTTTATTGGAACACTATCAGTTACATATAATTTATCAATCGGTGAATTTTCAATTTTCTCTATAGCATTCCCTGATAAAACCGGATGGGTTACTGCACCAAATATTTTTTGAGCACCCCGCTCTTTTAGAGCATTAACCGCTGACACAAATGTACCACCAGTATCAATCAAGTCGTCAACGAGCAAAACGTTTTTATCTTTCACATCACCTATTATATTCATAATTTCCGATTGATTGGGCTTAGGCCGCCTTTTATCAACTACTACTAAACTCGTATTCAACCGCTTCGCATAAGCACGTGCTAATTTGATTCCACCAATATCAGGTGCAACTACTACAATATTTTCAATATCATTAAATAAATTAGAAAACACTGGTGAAGCATATAAGTGATCCAATGGAATATCAAAGAAGCCTTGTAATTGAGCCGCATGTAAATCCATTGTAATAATTCTGTCAGCACCAGCAATTGCAATTAAATTTGCCACCAATTTTGCAGTAATAGGTACTCGTGGCTGATCTTTTCTGTCTTGTCTTGCATAGCCAAAATATGGTATTACTGCTGTAACACGGCTTATTGATGCACGCTTTGCAGCATCCAGCATCATAAGAAGTTGCATTAAGTTATCTGATGGCGGATTTGTGGATTGAACGATAAATACATCCCTTCCACGTATATTTTCACCAAATTTACACCATAACTCTCCATCGCTGAATTTCTTGTGGTCAATTAAACCGGGTTTTACACCGATATAATCAACAATTTTTTCAGTCAACTCAGGATTTGATGTTCCCGAGAAGACTCTCAGACGATTTTCTAACATTTTATGCTAACTTTCTTAAAAAATAGATACAAATATATGTAAATGTTATAGTTTAGTCAAATAAATGTTGTAGCAGAATAAGGATTTCGATATTATTCTATATTTAACACTTTTTTAATTTTATTATTACTTTTATTCAATTCATTGGAACTGAAATAATTCCTTATCAATTCGGTAAATTCTACTTTATCATAAAATCCAATCAACACTTCCTCCGCTTTTCGACTTAATTTTGTGTGCCAATAAAGATAACATTGAATTATATTATCAAGAATAACATTATCAAGAATACTTAAATTCGCAATACTTTTAAGTGCATTTATCCTTGTTTGAAAATCAAACGAGGGAGATAAGTATTCAAGTAATTTATCTAAATATATTTCCTGTTTATTTGATACTGCAATTTCAAGCCACTTAATCCTTATATTCTTTCCCCACCATCCGATTTCATTTTTTGTTATTTCTAAATATTTATTAATATTGTCAGGAAATGATTTTGATAAATTATCTAATGCAAGTTCTATTGTAACGTAAGACGAGTCCTTCAATAAAATTTCAAAATCGTTTTTTAACGATTTTGGTATTTGTTTTAATGCTTGCAAAGTTGTTTGTCTAACTTTGCTATCTATATCTTTAATGGCTTTCTTAAACAAATCAATTGTCTTAACGTTATTTGTGTCTGCTGATAATTGATAAATAATTTCATTTTTTATCAAATGATAACTTTCTTTTACAAATCTCTCGCATAGGAAATCTCTTTTTGTTTCTATGGGATAAACGCGGAATTGCTGAATTGCGTCAAATCTGTCTATCATATTTGGAGCGTTAGTTGCCTGATTAAATAATTCCTCGAAAGATTTTACAAATGCAACTTTTTTTAATATTTCTCTGTTTGAGTCAAAAAGTATAAATGATATCTGCTTCCCATCAGGATTTTCAAAAACTATATCAGTAAATTCTTCTTCAATAAAAACTTTGTTTTCTTCAAATGAGCCATCAGAATAAAA